>OMTC01000408.1 GCA_900313845.1 uncultured Prevotellaceae bacterium | reverse complement strand
GAGGCGCGTGGCTTCGAGGACGTGAAGGGAAAAGCCTTCGAGGGAAGTGACTACACGGTGGAGCACAAGAAATTTAGCTTCAAGGATTGGCTGTTAATCATCTTCGGATGTCTCCTCGTTCTTTTTGTTCCTATTGTTTTGATTTGGAAACTCATTCAGTTTTTGAGATTGCGTCGTGCGACGAGAAAGGATTTACTGTGGTATCGAGACATTCCTTTCGGAGGTAACCTGCAGGAGGCCAACAAGGCAATCAACGCATTCAAATGGGTGTCGTTAAACAACGACAACATGCTCTCGGCTTGTGTCTTGAAACTGATTCAGATGGGTGCTCTTCATATCGGCACAGGTCTGGATAAAAAGGGACGAACTGTCCAACGGTTTGAAATCAAGGAATTGCCCGACGCAGGCACACAACCCGAACTTTTACGCAAAATATATCACATTTTCAAACTCGCTGCTGGCAATGACAGCGTTCTCGAACCTAAGGAACTGAAGAACTACATGAAGGCGAAGGAAAATCGCCCAGAGATGGACAACTTCGTCGATGCCCTTCATAAGACCAACAAACTTTCGTATTACAAGGACAAGATAGAGGAAGTGAGAAAGCTCAACGGCTTGAAGAAGTTCCTCAAGGAGTTTACGCTCCTCGATGAACGCGGTGCCCAAGAGGTGGGGCTGTGGAAAGACTATATGGTTTATGCCACTCTCTTCGGTATTGCCGACCAGGTGATTCGCGACATGAAGAAGATTAATCCAGAATACTTCCAGATGGATGACTTGGCAAAGGAAATGGCTGACGACATGACGCTCCCTGTCATCTACTCCACATTCCGAAGGAGTACCAATAGGGCTATCGATAACAAGGCTGCCCGCGAGGCTCGTGCTTCGGGTCGAGGTGGCAGTGCTTCCTGGGGTGGAGGCGGAGGCTTCTCAGGCGGTGGCTTCGGCGGTGGCATTCGATGAATAGCGAAACTTGCGTTTTTTTTGGTGCGAAAGAAAAATCTTGTTATCTTTGCGGTCAATGAAAAGAATCGTTGTGTTGACAATGTGGCTCTTAGGGGCATCGGTAGCCTTGGCGCAGCAATGGCCAAGGACGGTGATGCGTGGCGATTTTGAAGACCCAACGATGGTGAGGGATGGGAAGGATTTCTACATGACTCACTCTTCTTTTTATGACTTTCCTGCTTTCTTGATTTGGCATTCGACCGACTTGATGAACTGGACACCGCTGTGCCGAGTGGTGGAAGATGCATGGAGTGGGGTAGCGGTGTGTCCGTTGTTGCAGAAGGAGGCAGATGGACGTTTCAGTCTGTGTTTTGAGGTGGGTGATTCGCTCTATCGCTATGAAGCGGACAAGGCGAGAGGACCGTGGCAACGTGTGTCGGTAAGCGATGCCAAGGGTAGAAAGGACTTCCATGATGTGTTTGGTGTGCACAAGGTGGTGCGAGTGAATGATGCGAAGGGACAGGACTACGTGGTCTATCATGAAGCGCTGAAGGGATATGGGAGTTTCGGTCTGCAAACGATGGTGGAACCCGTCAGGAAAGATGATAGGGCATGGAAGTCGATGGCGGATGAATTGAACCGCAAGAACAGGAAACGCAACGGCGGTAGGTTTTGGCGCGAGAGCAGTACGAAGAAACTGCCCGAGATGCGCATGAGGATGAATGATAATTTCACGAGCAAGAAGCTTGGTTTGCAGTGGTCGTTGTGGGGAGAAAGCTCGATGAATTCGGTGAAAATTGAAAGAGGAACGCTCCATCTCACGGCTTGTGGAAAGAGTCCTGCGGATGGCAGAAAACTGATGACGAAAGCCATCGACAAGAACTATTTGGTGCAGGTGCAAGTGGTGCCAACTGCTGGTAATTGGTCGGGCTTGACACTCTATGCGGATAGTCGGAATTTCTGCGGTGTGCTGACCGATGGTAAGGAGTTCGTGATTTATCAGGATGGTCAGGAGAAAGTTCGGAAGAAGAATCCATACAAGGGCAAGAATTGCTATTTGCGCATGGTGAGCCATCGTCAGCGCGTGAGGATTCAAGTGAGTGAGAACGGCAAGCGTTGGGAGACGTTGGAACAGGGCATGGATGTGAGTGATTATTCGCAAACGGGGAAGATGGGAGGAATGGCAGTACGTCCTGGATTGGTGTCGTGTGGACAGGGAGAAGGAATGTTTAGGAAGTTTAGATATGCGGTGAAATAATTCACAAAAATGTAATTTTATACATTTGTGAAGAGGAGAGGGGTAG
>OMTC01000351.1 GCA_900313845.1 uncultured Prevotellaceae bacterium | reverse complement strand
GCAATTGCCGCTCTTCGAGCATATCATGAGGAAAGCACCCGAACGCCTCACTACCATGATTGTAAGTGGTGACGTGTATATCCGTGCCACACAACCCATCCAGGACATTCCCGATGCCGACGTGGTATGCTACGGACTTTGGCTCGATGCCAGCATAGCCAAGAATCACGGTGTTTTTGTGTCGAAACGAGAAACACCTTCCACGCTCGACCGCATGATTCAGAAGCCATCCGTGAAACTCATGGGTGAACTGCTGCAAGACAACCTCATCCTCACCGACATAGGCATTTGGCTTCTGAGCAACCGCGCTGTGGAACTCCTCATGAAGCGCAGCATGAAGAATGGCGAAGTGGTGGAATACGACCTCTACTCACAATTCGGTTGCACCTTGGGCAAGAACCCAAGTATCGAGGATGAGGAACTAAAAAAACTCAGCGTGGCTGTCATTCCGCTCAATGGTGGCGAGTTCTACCATTTCGGCACAAGTCACGAGCTCATTTCCTCAATGGTTTCCATTCAGAATCTGGAGAACGACCAGCGCAATATCATCCATCGCAAGGTGAAACCTCAACCCTCTGTTTTCATTCAGAATTCTGTTTGCGAATTGAAAGCGAACGAAGGGAACACCAAAATATGGATTGAAAACTCATGGATAGGAAAAGCTTGGAAATTTTCCAACAAGAATATCGTCACGGGCATACCTCAGAACGATTGGGAAATCAGCCTGAAAGACGAGGATTGCGTGGATGTCATTCCGATAGGTGAAGACCAGTATTGCGCACGAGTGTATGGTTTCAACGACCGATTCGACGGCGATGCTCAAAAAGAGAAACGTTTCCCTGTGACCGACCGTCTCGACTTGTTAGCTCAACTCATTGAAGCCATGCTTGCCGATTCCGACCGACATGCTCCACAATCACTCACTGAAGGACTCCAGATGCTCAGTGCAGAGGAAATATCCACTTTCGCCAATCTTCGTCGTCTGGAAGCACAGCGTCGCGCATTCCGCAAGGAGAATTGGCAAGAGCTGGCTGAAAACTGGAAAAACAGTGTGTTCTACCAACTCGATCTCAGCGATGCTGCACAGGAATTTGAGAAGTATCAGATTCCAATGCCAGCACCGATTGAAGAGACGGCACCACTCATGACACGCATCCATGATGCCATGTTCCGCGGAGAAAGCGAAAAGGCTTTCCACCTGCTCAACGAAGGACTCACCTCTACCGTGTTGTCCATTCCGCAGCAACCACACATGTCGGTGCATAGCGACCAAATCGTGTGGGGACGTAGTCCTGTGCGCATCGACATAGCAGGTGGATGGACCGACACACCTCCATTCTGTCTATTGGAAGGAGGAAACGTCGTGAACTTTGCCATCGAGCTCAACGGGCAGCCTCCAATCCAGACCTATGTTCGTCCGTGCAAAGAGCGCCGCATCGTGCTCCGAAGCATCGACTTGGGAGCACGCGAAGAGATAGAAACCTTCGATGAATTGGCGGATTTTAAGAAAGTAGGCAGTCCGTTCTCCATCTCGAAAGCAGCACTCGTCTTGGCTGGATTCCAACCAGGCTTCTGTGCAGAAAAATACAATTCCCTTCAGCAACAACTCGAAGCCTTCGGTTGTGGCATCGAAGTCACAACCCTTTCCGCCATCCCTGCTGGTAGCGGATTAGGAACGAGCAGTGTGCTGGCAGCTACCATTCTCGGCGCCATCAGCGATTTTTGCGGATTGACTTGGGACAAGAACGAGATTGCTCGCCGCACCCTCGTGCTCGAACAGATGCTCACCACAGGCGGCGGATGGCAAGACCAGTTTGGCGGCATCCTCGGCGGCGTGAAACTCTTGCAAACCAAGAAAGGATTCGACCAAAACCCTGTGGTGCGCTGGCTCCCCGACTACCTCTACACGCAACCTGAATACGCTTCCTGTCACCTACTCTACTACACAGGCATCACGCGCACAGCCAAGAAAATCCTTGCTGAAATCGTGCGCAACATGTTCCTCAGCAAGCACGAGCAAGTAAGTCATCTACGCGACATGAAGCAATTGGCACTCGACATGTACGAAGCCATCCAGTGCCAAAAGTTCAACGACATGGGCAATCTGCTCCGTCAGAACTGGTTGCAGAACCAAGCACTCGACAGCGGCACAAATCCAAAGGACATCGCAGTCCTCACCCAACTCATCGACGACCTCTGCTTAGGCTACAAGTTGCCGGGAGCTGGTGGAGGCGGTTTCCTCTACATGGTAGCGAAAGACCCCGAAGCAGCCGCACGTATCAAGAAAATCATCTTGGAAAACCAAACCAACACCAATGCCCGCTTCGTTGAGATGGCACTCAGCAAAAACGGTCTGCAAATCAGTCGAAGCTAAAGAAGAATATTGGTGTCCACTACAAGGTCGAAGGCCTGCTAAGCAACATCCAATAACAAAACCCCGAATGGCGTGACAGAGACGTTTTACATGTACTCTGTCACCACCTTCGGGGTTTGATTTTCTATTGAATCCTATGCAGGGGTTCCGCTTCGCTTCACCACCTGCCTGTGGTCTGTCGTTCTTTCAGAACTTATTGTATCTGCTTCTCTTTCTTTCGATTTTTCAGTCCGAAGAAGAGGGCGAGGCCGATACAAAGAAGGAGAATGTAAAGTCCAGTGTTTGCAATGGTCTCCGTCGTCTTGACGGAAGCAGGATCGAAGGTCATTTCGATGACGTGCTTGCCTGCAGG
>OMTC01000160.1 GCA_900313845.1 uncultured Prevotellaceae bacterium | reverse complement strand
GACCTTCGCGCTGCGCTCGATGAATTGGAGTCGTACTACAAACAGCAGCAAATGGCAGTGGAGAAGGAAGCAATGGCGTTCTACGAGCAGAATAACGACAAGAACAAGTCGTTCTACGAGCGTAAAAATGACAAGGCTGTGGCTTTGCTCACAAAGTATAGTCTTGATGCTGCTGATAGGATGATGAACCGTTGGCAACAGCTTTTCCAGTTCCTTGTGGTGAAACATAACGACATGGTGCTGAAGGAAACAAAAGATGGTAAATTTACCCGCTCGAAGTATGGCTATGGTGGCAGAGTGATTCGCCCAGGCTATTCTGAGGATTATTGGAAGAAAGTCATCCGTGAAACAGGAAACCGTTATTTAACACGATAAAACTCATAAGATACTTTCAATTAAAATAAATTCATATCACAAAAACAATTTCTATTATGGATCAAGAATTATTAAAGCAATGTACGGAAGTTGCTCAGAAGTGGGCAACTGACCCAGTTTTTGACGCTGACACTCAGGCTGCTGCCAAGGCTTTGATTGAGGCAGAAGATAAGTCGGGCCTCATCGATAGCTTCTATCAGACACTTGAGTTTGGTACAGGTGGACTCCGTGGCATCATGGGTGCTGGTACAAACCGCATGAATATCTACACGGTAGGTGCTGCAACTCAGGGACTTGCCAACTATTTGAACAAGAACTTTGCAGGACGCGATAAGATTAGTGTGGTGATAGGTCACGATTGCCGCAACAATTCTCGTCTTTTTGCTGAGACTTGTGCTCAGATTTTCTCTGCTAACGGCATTTATGTTTATCTTTTCGACGACCTTCGTCCAACGCCAGAAGTGAGCTTCGCTATTCGTCACCTCGGTTGCCAGAGTGGTGTGAATATCACTGCCAGCCACAACCCTCGTGAGTACAATGGCTACAAGGCTTATTGGGATGATGGTGCACAGGTGCTTGCTCCACACGATAAGGGCATCATCGACGAAGTCAACAAGGTGAACTATGAGGACATCAAGTTCAAGGGTGACGACAAGTTGATTACCATTATTGGTGAGGAAGTGGATAAGGTTTATCTTGATATGATTCACGGTATCTCTATCGACCCTGAAGTCATTAAGCGCCAGAAGGACCTCTCTATCGTCTATACTCCAATTCATGGTGCAGGCCGCAAACTTATCCCTGATTCACTCAAGTTGTGGGGCTTCGAGAATGTGAACTGCGTACCTGAGCAGATGATAAAGGATGGTAACTTCCCAACAGTTATTTCTCCAAACCCAGAGAATGCAGAGGCTCTGACACTCTCCATCAACCTCGCTAAGAAAATTGATGCTGATATCGTGATGGCTTCCGACCCAGATGCAGACCGCGTAGGTATGGCTTGCAAGGACGACAAGGGCGAATGGGTGCTCATTAATGGTAACCAGACTTGCCTCCTCTTCCTCTACTACATTATCAACAACCGCATTGCAAAGGGTCAGATGAAGGGTGACGAATTCATCGTGAAGACCATCGTTACTACTGAGCTCATCAAGAAAGTTGCAGATAAGAAGGGTGTTGAAATGGTGGATTGCTACACTGGTTTCAAGTGGATTGCTCGTGAGATTCGTCTCAACGAAGGCAAGAAGACTTACATCGGTGGTGGTGAGGAAAGCTATGGATTCCTTGCTCAGGACTTCGTTCGTGATAAGGATGCTGTCAGCGCTTGTTCTCTCCTTGCAGAGATTTGTGCTTGGGCTAAGGACCAGGGCAAGACGCTCTACGATGTGCTCATGGACATTTATCTCGAGTATGGCTTCTCTTACAACAAGGCTATCAACGTGGTGAAGCCAGGTAAGAGCGGTGCAGACGAAATCAAGGCAATGATGGAGAACTTCCGCGCTAATCCTCCAAAGGAATTGGCTGGTTCACCTGTTATCCTTGCTAAGGACTACAAGACACTCGAAGCATGTGATGCTCAGGGCAATAAGTGCAAGCTCGACATGCCAGACACCAGCAACGTTCTCCAGTACTTCACAGAGAATGGCACGAAGGTGAGTGTTCGTCCTTCTGGTACTGAGCCAAAGATTAAGTTCTACGTAGAAGCTCCAGGCGAGATGAAGACAGCTGCAGACTACAAGGCTGCTTGTGAGAAAGCAGAAGACACCGTTGCAGCAATTTGCAAGTCGCTCGGCATCTAAGATTTCCCCACATTTGGAAATCAAATTGATTCAAGAAGAGGTGAGGCTACATTATGATGGCCTCACCTTTCATTTGCTTCCCACTGGAACGAAAGTTGGGTAGGGGATGAAGAAAAGTTTCCATTAAACATTTGTAAAATGGCATAGGGGATTAGGTGCAGTTTGTCCCCTATATCGCTGTCGTGAATCCCCTATAAAACATTTGTAAATCCCCTATAACGTAAGAGTACGTCCCCTATAGCGTAGCAGTGCGTCCCCTATATCGTAATGGTCCGTTCGCAGTGGAACTTCAAAAGAAGCGAAACTGCGTTTTTCTTGTACGGAATTGTCATCAAAATGCCGAAGGTTTTAAAGTTGTAAAATACTATTGTAAAATTTTCGAAGAGGTGGATGTGATATATTTGGGAGAAATACGGGATTCATTCGATGTGAAATGGTGCTTTGCTTGTGCCAGTTTGTTGGTTTATGCATAATTTTCTTTAAAGAAAATCAAAAAATGAAATAGAAATGCGGCAAAGCGGGGGATTTTTGCTAAATTTGCAAAGAATACGACACAATTTCAATAAAGAATGAAAAAATGAAGGATGACGAATATACTTTCGGATGATTTTTCACGTACTTTCATTTTCATCATTTCACGACAAATGCGCTAAAAAAGACGTTCAAATACTACATGGCAAAGACGAATACGAAAACAAATACAAAAGCGAAGACGACAAGTAAAACAAAGGGAGGAAAGGCTTCTTCTGGTAACGGAAAGGGGCGGAACGAAGAGGTGATTTCGCGTTGGAAGATAGCACGCGTTATCATCGGAATGGTGCTGATGTTTATTTCTGTCTTCATGATTCTCTCTTTTAGTTCCTACATCTATTCGGGTGCTCAGGACTTTAGTTTCTGCGAAGGTTTGCAGAATGGAGATGTGTTGGACGAAAGCATCAAAATCAAGAATGCTGGTGGTAAGTTTGGATTGATGATGTCGTTCTTCTTTATCAACGAACAGTTTGGTTTGGCATCGTATCTCATTCCTATCTTCCTGATATTCCTCTCGTTGCAATTGATTGGCTCGTTCAAATTCAAGATATTCAAGTTGTTCGTGAAGTTGGCATTGCTGATGGTGTGGTTGAGCATCGTTTTGGCAGTGGTGAGCAAATGGATTCCTGGAATTGAAGAATGCCACGTGAAGTTGGGAGGTGGACATGGAGACCGTATTCATGCTTTGCTGATTAATGCTGTGGGTGAAGTTGGAACATACGGCATCATCCTGCTTTCAACGCTTATCGTGTTGATTTACTTGGGTGTTAGCACCGTGGAGCAAATCACAGACTTCTTCCGCTTCCGCAGATTGAAGAAAATGAAGGATGATCTTTCGGTGAAGTTGAAGCATCGTGGAAACGGATCGGAAGATGGTGAAGGTGAAGAAGGTGAGGGCGAATATTTGAATATTCCTCAAACCGATACACCTGAGAATTTCACCAATGAGACACCTACAACCTATGCGTTCGATGATGAAGGAAATCTCATCGAGTTGGATGCGAAGGAGAAAGATAATGATAATAACCTCACTCCCGATCTAAGCCTTACCCCCGACCCCTCTCCAATGGGCGAGGGGAGTAGCAAGAAGGACGAAAACGATAACGAAAACGAAGACGATAAGAAGGGAAAGAAGAAGGATAATGCCGATCCTGATTTCACGATGGTGGCAGCGGCTGACACTGAAGAGGGTGACGGCATTGAGCACAACGACTTGACGACTCCTTACGACCCTAAGAAGGATTTGATGTATTATAAATATCCAACGCTCGACCTGCTCGATAAGCGTGAGGATAGCAATCCACAGATTGATGCTGCTGAGCAATTGGCTAACAAGAATCGCATCATCCATGTGCTGAAAAGTTTCGGTGTGGAAATCAGCAGTATTACTGCTACCATCGGTCCTACCATCACGCTATATGAAATCACGCCTGCCGAGGGTATGCGTATCAGCAAGATTCGCAACTTGGAAGACGATATTGCTTTGAGTTTGGCAGCGGAAGGTATTCGTATCATCGCACCAATTCCTGGTAAGGGAACCATCGGTATTGAGGTGCCAAACAAGAAGAAGACCATTGTTTCGATGTATAGCATCCTGAATAGCAAGACCTATCAGGAGTCGAAGATGGAGTTGCCTTGTGCGATGGGAAAGACCATCACCAACGAGGTCTTTATGGTGGATTTGGCAAAGGCTCCTCACATGCTTGTGGCAGGTGCAACGGGTATGGGTAAGTCTGTAGGACTGAATGCCATTGTTACTTCCTTGCTTTATAAGAAACATCCGTCAGAACTAAAAATAGTGATGGTTGATCCGAAGAAGGTGGAATTCAGCATTTATGCTCCGATTGCCAACCAATTCTTGGCTAAGTTGGAAGACGAAGAGGATGCTATCATTACTGACAATCAGCGCGTTGTGAAGACTCTGAATGCGCTTTGCAAATTGATGGACGACCGCTACTTGCTCTTGAAGCAAGCCAAGGTGCGCAACATCAAGGAATATAATGAGAAGTTCAAGGCTCGCAAGTTGAATCCGCTTGAAGGACACGACTACATGCCTTACTATGTGGTGATTGTGGATGAGTTCGGTGATTTGATTATGACAGCAGGTAAGGAAATAGAATTGCCAATCTGCCGAATTGCCCAGCTGGCTCGTGCCGTGGGTATTCACATGATTATCGCTACGCAACGTCCTACCACGAATATCATTACGGGTACCATCAAAGCTAACTTCCCTGCACGTGTGGCATTCAAGGTTTCGGCTATGATGGATTCACGTATTATCCTCGACCGTCCAGGTGCCAACCAATTGATTGGACGAGGCGATATGCTCTACTTGCAGAGTGCCGATCCAGTGCGTGTGCAGTGTGCATTCGTAGATACTCCTGAGGTAGATAGAAT
>OMTC01000349.1 GCA_900313845.1 uncultured Prevotellaceae bacterium | reverse complement strand
AGATAGGATTTTCCCTTAAAGTCGATGCTACCACCGTGAATCGTGAATGAGCCAGGCGAAGTGGTGGTAATCTTGCCTTGATATTGCCAAGGTCCATGAATGCTCTTCGAGGTGGAGTAAGCCCAATGCTCAGGTACACCTCCAGCTGCGAACTCAAAGTAATAGGTGTCGCCCAACTTGTAAATCCATGGTGCCTCTTCGAAACCAGTCTTCATGATGCGCTTGTGGAGTCCGTAATCGTACTTCACTACATTAGGACCAAACTGACTTTCGTCATTTACAGGAATCTCCTTGATGCCCTTCTTGCCAAATGATTCGTCGATGCTCACCATGTCCTCGTTCAATTTGGCATACCAGCATCCGTTGTTTCCCCAGAAAAGATAAGCCTGACCATCATCGTCGATGAAGACGGTTGGGTCGATGAAGCCTGGATAGCCAGGAATGAGTGGTTTTCCTATTGGGTCTTTCCAAGGACCTTCAGGACGGTCTGCCACAGCCACTCCAATGCCATGAGTGTTGGCTTTCATGTCCTTGCAAGCCACATACCAATACCATTTTCCGTTTCGTTCGATTGCCTGCGATGCCCAAGCATTATCGCCTTGCTCTGCCCAAGTGAATTGAGCCGTGGAAAGTACGATACCGTGGTCTGTCCAATGTTCCATATCTGTTGTGGAGAACACCTGCCAATCGGGCATCTTGAAATAGGTGGCACTATCTGCATCATGTCCTGTGAAGACATAAAGGCGGTCGCCACTCACTACAGGTGCTGGGTCTGGATTGTAGCGTTTTTTAATGATATACTTTGCTGGGCCAATTGGTGGAATGTTTGCTTCATTGTTGGTCACGACAATGGTCTGGCCAGCCTTCGTTTCCACGTCGTATTCATACACATTCTTCAGGTTGGGCTGGTTAGGGTTGGCTTTGCCGTTCAAAATAGGATTTGCTACATCGGCACGTGCCAAAAGGTCATTTGGACAAGTACCAACGGCACGCTTCAAACCTTTTCCTCTAAGTGGCACATAAGAGCGCAGACGCAGTACACCACCCACCTTCGAGTGGATGCTCGCCGATTGCAGTTTTCCTCCGCTCCAACTCATTTCCACTTCGAAGCCACCTCGTGCCTTTAGTCCTTTCACACAACCTTCTGCCCATGTGTCGGGAAGGGCAGGGAGTAAATGAACAGCGCCGTCATGACTCTGTAACAACATCTCGCTCACACCTGCTGTGTAGCCGAAGTTTCCGTCGATTTGGAAAGGTGGATGGGCATCAAAGAGGTTTGGATAGACGCGTCCTTCAGGGAATTGTCTTGCTTCTCTATCGCTTGGCAACAGACTCAACAAGTTGCTGACAATCTTGTAAGCATGGTTGCCGTCCAGCATACGTGCCCAGAAATTGATTTTCCAACCCAAACTCCATCCTGTAGCCATGTCTCCACGTTGCAAAAGCGTGTTCTTGGCAGCCTCGAAGAGTTCACGATTCTCGTAAGGAGAAATCTGATTCGATGGATAGAGTCCATAGAGATGAGAGATATGTCGATGCTCATCGCGTGGGTTGTCATTATCTTCCATCCATTCCTGAAGCTGGTTGTGCTGACCAATCTGCATTGGTGGTAATTGCTGAATGGCACGGCGCAGAGAATCTTTGAAAGCATTTGTTTCCAAGCCGAGAATCTCACTTGCTTTCAGTGCCTGACTTAGCGCGTCGAATGCAATCTGATTGTCCATTGTGCACCCTGCTGTGATGAGTCCATGCTCAGGCGAAACTGATGGTGCACTTACCAACCAGCCATTGCGAGGGTCTTTCACCAAATAGTCGAGATAGAAGAGTGCCACGCCGCGAAGAACGTCGTAGTAATTGCGCAGGAAAGTCTTGTCGGCAGTGAAGAGATAGTGTTGCCAAATATGTGTGGAGAGCCATGCACCGCCCGATGGCCACATGCCCGCAGCGGCGAAATCAACAGGTCCTGCAATGCGCCAAAGGTCGGTGTTGTGGTGTGCTGTCCAACCACGGGCATTATACATGTCGCGAGCTGTTTTTCCACCGGTCACCATCAAGTCTTTCGTCATGGAAAACAAAGGTTCATGGCACTCGCTCAAGTTTGCCACTTCAGCTGGCCAATAGTTCATCTCTGCATTGATGTTGATGGTGTATTTGCTGTCCCAAGGGGCATTTCTGCTGGCATTCCACACGCCTTGCAGATTGGCAGCTTGACCACCTTCTTGGGAAGAACAAATGAGCAAATATCGTCCGTACTGGTACATCAGCACCGCCAAAGATGGGTCATTTCCGTTCTTGAAATCGCGAATTCGTTGAACGGTTTCTTTCTGTGCGTCAGCTGTTTGTGGCAAAGTCAGAACCACGCGGTTGAACTGTGATTGGTATGCCTTTTCATGTTGTGCCAATGCTTTCTTGAAATTCTTCTTCATGGCATTTGCCAAAGCCTGCTTGTTCTTGGCTGTGGCATCACCATCCACTCGCTGATAATTCACAAAATTGGTAGCAGCACTCACGTAAATGGTGGCTTCAGTAGCGTTCTCCACACCCAAACTGCCGTTAGTCAACAGTTTGCCGTCGGTTTTAACAGCCACACGAATTTCTGCTTTCAGAGCAGCAGGTACGCCTTCCTGTTCCTCTCCATCGCACACCACTACCATCTGTTCACCTTCCATCTTTACGCTTGCCTTGTGAGGAGATTGGTGACTGAGTTGGAAATGAAGTGCTCCCTTTTT
>OMTC01000347.1 GCA_900313845.1 uncultured Prevotellaceae bacterium | reverse complement strand
GAGCTCTCTAAGCACATCTGCACACTGATGGGCAGACCGACCTTCGTGACATGGAAGAATCCCAATCGTGTCATCGGTTTCTTGAATCCAACCCTGAATTTCTCATAGCGCTTGGCTCTGAGTACCAACCAAGCCAACACCACCAGCATCGCAACACGAGAGATAAGTGTTGCCAACCCCGCTCCATTCAAACCCAATGCAGGCGAATGAATCTTCAAACCTAAAACAGAAAAGGAAAAGCCGAAAATCAAGACGATATTCAGCAGGATGTTCACCACATTGCCCGTCAGCATAATCCACATCGGCGTCTTCGTATCGCCCACTCCATCGCTAAATTGTTTCAAGGAATTGAAAACCGCCATGAACGGCATGGAACTCAGCAGAATCAAGTAATAAGGCTTGATGAGTGGCATCAATTCTTTGGGTTGATTCAGAATGTCGATATTAGCATAGAGCAACAACATCAACCCACAAACCATCAAGCAAACCAAGAGGTTTGCCGCCAAACTCTCCTTCAAGGTTCGCCCCGCATCCGCCAATTGTTTTCTTCCAAAATAACTACCCACAATCGGCGTAGTACTATAGGAGAATCCCAAGAGGAAGAATATGACCAAATTGAAAACATTGTTGACAAATCCACTCGCACTCAATTCTGGTGTGCCGTATTGACCCACCATAATCGTATCGGCAAACGACTGAGCAATCGTTCCCAACTGTCCAATCACAATAGGAATGCCCAGCACCATCAGTGCCTTGCCATGCACTCGATAAGGCACTAAACCCTCAGCATTCTTTTCCTCGTTCTTCATTAAAAGTTTTTACTTTTCACTTTTAACAACGGAAAAAACGGAAAAGTACGGAAAAACGGAAAATAAAGATTTTTTTTTCATCCGATGATTTCTTAAAAAGAACTTAAAGCTCGGTGAAGCCAAATTTTCCGTTTTTCTGAAAAATTTCCGATATTTCCGTTGTTATTATTCACTTTTTTGGAAGCCACGCTCATCATTGATTTTATCTATCAGCAGCGCAATCGCTCCATCGCCCGTCACATTGCACGCAGTGCCAAAACTATCCATCGCAATATAGAGCGTAATCATCATCGCCTGTTGCTGCGAGTCAAATCCCAACATACTGTTGAGCACACCCAAAGCAGCCATGATAGCACCACCAGGCACACCTGGAGCCGCTATCATCGTCACACCCAACATCAATATGAATCCGAACAGGTTACCAAATTCCACCTCCTTGCCTATCAGCAACATCAAGGCGATAGCGCACGAGGTAATCTTAAGCGTGGAACCCGACAAATGAATCGTGGCACAAAGCGGAACTGTGAATCCTGCCACAGATGGATTCACACCATTTTTCGTCGTACACTTCAAGGTGACGGGAATTGTGGCTGCCGAGGACGATGTACCCAAGGCAGTGAAATAGGCAGGCACCATGTGCCCTAACAATCTCAGCGGATTCTTCTTAGCCACCAATCCCGCAACACAGAACTGCAACAACAGCAGCACCAAGGTCATCAAAAAGATAATCAAGACAATGGCAATGAAAGCTTCCAACACGGGTGCCACTTTTCCAGTGGAAGTCATGTCGAGGAAAAGTCCAAAGATATAAAAAGGAAGCAAAGGAATAATCACTTTCTCAATCACTTTCACCACAATCGCTTGCACTTCACCAAAGCCTTTGTCGAGCGTTGGCGACTTCACCACAGCAATGCCCAATCCCATCATGAAGGAAAGCACCAATGCCGACATCACCTCCATCAGCGGAGGAATCTGCACGGTGAAATAGGGAGCGAAGACCTGACTCTCTCTCTGAAGTTTGTCAATATGTTCCGTGTCAATTAAATGAGGGAAGAGCGTAGTGCTGAATCCGTAGGCAAACAAGCCTGAGCATATGGTGAAGAAATATGCTAACGCCACCGTCAGCACCAACAAACGTCCTGCACGGTCGCCCACCTCGGCAATGGCAGGTGTTACCAATCCGACAATAATCAGTGGAATCATGAAGCGCAGAAGTTGGTCGAACAAGGCACAAAAGGTGTTCATGCTCCGAATCACAAACAATGGAGCAAACTGACCAACGAGCACACCCACAAAGATAGCAATAATGATTTTTGCCAGCAGTGGCAACCTAATTTTCTTCATCTATTTCTCATTCCGCATCTGTTTGGCATGGCGATACCACACCAAACCCATCTACTAATATATGTAGTATAAAATATTAACTCGTCGAACGACCTTTCTCATCAAGATAAGAATCCTTGAATCCAAGGAAGTAGAGCACACCGTCGATGCCAATGGTATTGATGGACTGCTGTGCATTTGCCACGACACGAGGCTTGGCATGGAAGGCAATGCCCAAACCTGCTTCACCCAGCATCGGAAGGTCGTTGGCACCATCGCCCACGGCAATCGTCTGTGCAATATCCACCTTCTCCACTTGAGCTATCAGTTTCAAAAGTTCCGCCTTGCGCTTACCATCCACAATTTCGCCTACATAATTGCCCGTGAGCTTACCTTCTTCGTCTATCTCCAGCTCGTTGGCATACACATAGTCAATGCCCCAACGCTTCTGCAAATACTCGCCAAAGTAGGTGAATCCACCCGAGAGAATGGCAATCTTCAGTCCGTAGCGCTTCAACACATACATCAAGCGGTCGGCACCCTCCGTGATTGGCAGATTCTCTGCAATCTCACGCATCACACGCTCATCCAATCCCTTCAGCAAAGCCACACGCT
>OMTC01000341.1 GCA_900313845.1 uncultured Prevotellaceae bacterium | reverse complement strand
GAAAGTTCGACATATATTTAATAAAGGTTTGAAACAATTTTAATGAAGGTTCAAGGACATTTCATCGAGCCTTCAAATTATTACTGAATCCCCTAAAAAGAACTTGGAAAAGCGGCAAAAAGAAATTCAAAATTCCCATTTGCGAAGAAAGCAAGCGGCTATGAAGCAGGGCACAACAGCAATACCTGCCCAAAGCGCAAAGCCATAGGGCGTACCAAACCAAAGGAACAAGAAATTCCAGAAGCCTCCCCCGATGTGTTGAAAACCACGTGAAAAAACTTCATGGAGCAATAAGAAAAGTAAAGTTCCCAACAGAGCCAAACACAATGAAACAAACAAAAGGTGCAAAAAGCGAAAGAAAATGCTTTTCGTCTTGTACCATGTCAGACTGAGAAAAACCGTAAGAAAACTAACAACGATGAGCATGACATGCACACTGATTTCAATTCCGAGACTTTTGTAGTGTCCCCAAAAGCCAAAGACGAGGCTAAAAGCAATGAAGCACAATTCAGCAATCAATGTTATCAGAAGGGATTTTCTCAGTTTACCACTCACGATGATTTTATTTTTAGGAAGTGTTATTACCTGTGCAAATTTAGCTGTTAATCTGTATTTCGCCAAAACTTTTGTGAATAATTCAACGCTGCAAAATATTGAATTTTGAGCATTGTACTTTTTATTTGATTGAGACTCCATCTATGCTCAAAAGAAGAGAAGAAAGCACGAAAATAGATAAAATGTGTTAAATTCGTAAAACTTTTTGTCATGTTTACTTTACTTTATGAAAAGAAATCCATACTTTTGCAGCGTCATGACAAATTTCCAAATGAATGTCAAACTATTTAAACACTGCGAATGTATGAAAACAAATTATTTATTTCCCGAAAAATGCAAGACAATCGGATGGATACTCATTCTGTTTGGACTTGTGACTGCCATTTTATCTAATGAAGATATTCTTCCTAATTTGGGTCCAACGAAAGCAATTACACTGATTCCATCCGAAAAGACGTCTTTTGAGGAAGGGGAAAAGGTTGAAAAAACACTCTCTTTCATTACGCAGAACGATGATTGGACGGATGAGATTGCAAATGTTGCCATCATGGTGGGATTTATCCTTGTGTCGTTCACACGATTGAAGGAAGAAGATGAATATGCCATCATGGTGGGATTTATCCTTGTGTCGTTCACACGATTGAAGGAAGAAGATGAATATACCATCAATCTGCGCTTGAAAACTTTTAGTTGGGCAGTTAAAGTATATGGTATTCTCTTCATTTTGACGCAGCTAACGGTTTACGGAACTGGGTATCTTTTGCCATTACTCTATTTCCATTGGCTCATCTTCCCTCTCTTCATTGGCAAGTTCTACTATGAAATATGGAAATTCAGAAAGGAGGTGGTAAGCGATGAAGAATAACATTCGCGTGGAGCGTGCCATCGCACGTATGACTCAGCAACAATTAGCAGAGCAGGTTGGTGTGAGCCGACAGACTATCGTTGCCATCGAAGCGGGGAAATATGTTCCTTCCACAGTTCTCGCTCTCAAAATCGCTCACATCTTCGGACGCTCTTTCGATGATGTATTCCAACTCGAAGAGGAGGATTGGAATAATGAAAAATGAGAAAAGCCTCATACCAAGCCTCACCCCCAACCCCTCTCCGAAGGGAGAGGGGAGTAGAATGAAAGAAACAAATAAAAATAAATAGATAAATGATGAAGAAGATTCTTATTGCAATGCTTTTCTTGATGGCATTTGGAGCCGTTGATGCTCAGAAAATCAAGCAGATACAACCAAAGACTGAAGATATTCTTCAGATGTTGGAAATTGCAGGTTATAAGCTCTATGTGTGGGACTTATCCTTCCTCGGAAACAAGGACTACGATGCCGTTTTTAGTGTGAGAGAATATGATAAGTTTGGCTATGTGAGCGATGGTTTCATGACTTACACCATGAATAATTTGCCAACTCACAAAATGTGGAAAACCATGTCGATGGGATTCACTCCCGTGCAAGTGCAGGACACCATTCATATCGAAAACGTTCAAATCACTGTGGCAGGAATGGGTTCGTTGGGCTATCCCTTGGTACTTCTGCCTCTCCAGCGTAACGGACTGAAAGAGTATCACTATGCATATCGTCCTATCGCCATCGACAAATTTGAAACTGATAAGTTTATTCCGATTGCTTTTTATGGCTCCGCCTTTCTCACAGAAGATGGAGGAGTGCGTTTCTGCGGTGATTCCATCATCCCTTCGAATCTCGACTCCGACATTTGCCGCATGAGTCCACATTATTATATAATAGGTGTGGCTTTCAAGAAATTATAAATAGTGTCTGTAATAAAAGTTTTCGGATTTTTTGGAGAACTCAAGTTTTACACCTAATTTTGCAAAAAACTTAATATCTGTGTTATGGTACGGTTCACTTTTTTTTCAGTTTTAGCACTGGTGTGCATGATGTTTTTTTCTTGTTCCGAAAGCAAGAAATCGATAGCGGAATTAACAACTGAAGAGCTGGCTGCATTGGATTCCACCAAGAATGCCATTCAGAACACGTTGTTGAATGAAGGCAAATTTGAGGAAGGACTGAATGCATTGCAAGCACTGCAAGAGCAATATTTCGACGACCCACAGATTCCTTTCATAAAGGCTTTTGTGCTCGACACCTTGGGACAAAAGGAGGAAGCACAAAAGAGTTTTGAAGAGTCGAGAGTATTATTTGACCAATCATTGGCAAAGGAACCGAACCTCAAAAATGCTATCAATCGAGCTTTTTGCACATTGTTGATAGATGGAGACGAAGCTTATCAAAAAGAGTTGAACGGATTGGAGGAAAATGCTGCTTACAAGGATTCTCTCAACATGAATACCATTATGGTTCTGAGGATGATGAATACCGCCACTTTGAACGAAATGAAGAAAGGCTCCTTCGGCAATATGAATCTTCGTGGCTCAGACAATCAATTAGAGGAAGAGGTGAAGGCAAGAATTTACGACATTTATCAGCAAATTTCAGAAGCATACGCCGACTTCACATCCTCAACTCTCGACACATCAAAGTTCTTTTCTTCCACATTGAAAAAGCTTTGGAATCAACTGCCTGATGATGATCTTGTGGTGGATTTCGACCCATTCATTGATGCTCAGGATTTCGACCACATCTCTGTGGCAGACATCGAAGTAACCAATTTGCAAGAGAAAAGGGCAGATGCCAAAGTCACCGTTGACATTGGTTTTACTGAGCCAAGCATCATCGTGTTCAAAATGGTGAAGGAACTTGACGAAAACAAAACACCCAACTGGATGATAAACGATTTCGTCTTCAATACAGAAAAAAAGAAACAGCGCATTTTCACCCTCACAAGCATGATACTAAGGGATATTGCGAAAAATGTTGAGAAGGAGGAATGAGCATAGCTTGCCATTCAAAAATAAGAAAAGCTCATCCCCAAAAACTAATAATCCGTTCATCTTTCACCAGATGAACGGATTATTTCTTAAAGCATTCCTTTGCTTGAAGGAAGTTGATATTTATAAATGTCGCGCTTTACAGCCATTTTTAAGCTTCGAGCCAATGCCTTGAAGATACCTTCAATCTTGTGGTGCTCGTTTTCTCCTTCTGCCTTGATATTCAGATTCATACGTGCTGCATCACTGAAACTCTTGAAGAAATGGAGGAACATTTCAGTAGGCATATCTCCTACCCGTTCCCGATGGAATTCAGCATCCCAAACGAGCCAAGGGCGCCCTCCGAAATCAAGGGCTACGGAACACAGGCAATCATCCCATAGCGTTCAATGCCTCGCTTATCGCCCAAAGCCTTGCCAATGCACTCACCCAGAGCAATACCCGTATCCTCAATGGTGTGGTGCTCATCCACATTCAAATCCCCCTTCACGTGTATCTTCAAATCAATACTTCCGTGCTTCGCAATCTGCTCCAGCATGTGGTCGAAGAATCCAAGCCCCGTGTTAATATCACTCTTCCCCGTACCATCCAAACAAAGACTGATGTCAATATCCGTTTCCTTCGTAGTACGTCGAACAGAAGCCGTACGCTCTCCAGCAAAAAGGATTTCCGCAATGCGATTCCAATCAAGTTCATCTGACAGAATCAACGACTTGCATCCCAAGTTTTCAGCCAACTTTGCATCTGTCTCTCGGTCTCCTATCACATAACTATTCTCAAGGTCATAATTCCCTTGCATATATTTCGTCAGCATTCCCGTGCCAGGCTTTCGAGTCGGAAGATTGTCCTCAGGGAAGGACCTATCGATAAGTATATCATCAAACTCAATACCCTCTCCCTTCAAGGTTTGGAGCATCAAGTTGTGCGTAGGCCAGAACGTTTCTTCTGGATAAGAATCTGTACCTAATCCATCCTGATTGCTCACCATCACAAACTCGAAATCGAGGTGAGTGCGAATAAAATGAAGATTGCGAATCACTCCAGGCACAAACTGAAACTTCTCAAACGAATCAATTTGCTCATCCTCAGGTTCCACCAAGATGGTACCGTCTCTATCTATAAAAAGAACTTGTTTCATGTTTTAACGATATTGTCTCAACGCACTCAGCAAGCGAGTGTTTTCATCTTTTGTACCAATCGTAATACGTAGGCAATTGCCACAAAGGGTGACACGATTTCGGTTGCGGACGATGATACCACGATGCACCAGATAATCGTAAATGGCATTGGCATCGGTCACGCGTGTCAAAAAGAAATTGGCATCGGTTGGATAAACCTTCTGGCAAATAGGAAGTTCGGAAAATGCCTGCATTAGCGTAGTACGAGCGTCCTTGATCTGCACAATCCGCTGATGAATCTTCGTCACGTCCTTCAACTCTTCCATCGCACAATCCTGCGTCAGCTTATTCACGTTGTAAGGATATTTCACCTTATTGAAAAGTCCAATGATATCCACAGAGGCAAAAGCCATACCAAGACGAATGGCTGCCGCACCAAATGCTTTGGAGAAAGTATTAAGCACCACGATGTTTGGATATTTCTGCAAATCCATTCGGAAAGGACGTTGCTCCGCAAAATCGGAATACGCCTCGTCCACCACCACAATGCCATCAAATTGTTCCAACACCGTTTCAATCTCACCGCGTAGCAGACAATTACCCGAAGGATTATTAGGTGAGCAAAGAAAGATGACCTTTGTGGAATCATCACACACAGCTAACAAATCACTGGCACGGAATTGGAAATGCTCGTCCAGCGTCACCTTTCGATATTCCACATCGTTGATGTCGGCACACAC
>OMTC01000339.1 GCA_900313845.1 uncultured Prevotellaceae bacterium | reverse complement strand
CTCAGCGTGTAAGTACCTGCTGCTGCCACCCACGACTCGCCATCGATGTTGGCCTGTGCGTTTGCACGCTTGGAGAAGCTATAGCTTGGCTTGGAGCTGGCACCACGGATGGTGATTTCGTCAACCACGAGGGTGGTGGTGTCGTTACGATAGTTGTTGAGATAGACATCGATGTGGTCAGAATATTCGTTGATGACACCGTTGCTCAGCTTTCCATACACGAGTCCGAGCTGGTTGCAAGTGTTGTATTGGAGTGGGATAGTGGCTGATGCCGTGGTTTGCGAACGGAAGTAGGAGAAAGGATAGTAGGTGATGAGTTGGTTGTTGTGGCGTGCCACGAAGAGGTCGCCTGTGCTGACTTCTGGATAGAGGCTGTTGAACTCGTTCACCTTGCTCCATTCGCTGGTCCATTTGTTTCCGTACTCGGTGCGCTTCACCTTCACTGGGATGTTCTTTGCCAAGTTGTCGTAGAGGTCGATGACGACAGGGATGGCTTGATAGCGACCTGTCTTCTTGAAGAAGCAGAGATTGTCCATGAACTGACCATTACCTCGGTTGAAGACGTCGTTCTGCTTGTAGAGTCCATCATAGAGGTCGCCTGGTGCAGCATACTTGGTAGCGTCGTCACTCCAGTTGTTGTCGTTGATGATAACCACCTTGTTACGAGTTATCACTTCCTGACGAGAAGGAATATAGACGGTGCCGTCGATGACCTTGCGGAAGAGGTCGAGCCATCCGTTGTCGAAGGTTGGGAAGGTTCCCCAGTTGCGACGAGTGAAACCATCCACGGAGGTTCTGGATGTTTCTCTGAAATCCTCCGTCCAGATGAGTTCGGGACCATCCCAAACGGCACCACCAGTTCGAGGACGGTGCCATATCCACAGGAAGCAGGATATTTCTTTCCGTGTCCTTCTTTAAGAAGTGCATCGAGGGCACCGTTCCATCCACAGTTGTCGTAGCGCACGCCGTAGTTGGTGGCAAGACCCGAGATGAACGGAGAGAGGGTGACACTCTCGTTGTTGTACCAGCAAGAGGATGTGGTGTATTTGTAAAGCCAGAGACAAGCCTCTGGATATGCCTTGCAAGCGTTGAGCAAGTCGTTGTTGCGCTTCATCATGCCAATAGGGTTGAGTGCGTGAGACCAGATATTTCCGCAGAAACTGATGGTGAGAAAACCACCATATTTGTGGTGCATAGGCACAAGTTTGGCAAAGAGTGCAATGCGTGATGCTTGGGTGCTGGAACTTGCATCGTTTGCCTCGTCGAAACCCCAGAACTGCTCGGCATAGTTCCATCCGAGGAAGTTAGGGTAGTGGGTGAAGAAATACTCGAATGTTTCGAGGTCGTCATCCTGAATGTGGGTGTGTCCTCCACTTGCTGGCTGGCAAGTGAACCACACGTTGTTGGCACAGCATACTGATGCCCATGACTTGTATGTAAGCACGGCGTTCTGTGGCATCTTGTAGATTTTGAGGTCCTTGTCGTATTGGCACGAAAGGGAGAGGTTGAAACAGACGTAAGGTCTTACATCCTCGGGAATGAGATTGATGATTTTTTGTGGGTCGGCATTGTTCCACACGTCGATGTGGATCAGCCAAAGAGGGTGTTGCGAGTCGATGGGACGACGCGACTGAGCCTGTACGCTTGCTGCATGGACGAAGAGTGCCAAGAGCAAGACGAGAGTCGTTTTGATGGTTCTCATAAGATTTTTATTGTTCGAATTTTGATTAAAATGTGTTTTCACAATAGGAGTTCAGCATAACAAGAAAAAGGTTTCTTGCCTTCCATACACTGAAAGACAAGAAACCTTTTCAAATATTTATTTCACCATCATCTTTTGGGTGATGGTTCTGCCATTGGCATCAGTCTGCTTGCGGAGGATGATGCCACGCTGAGGAGCGGAGAGACGCTGACCATCGAGGGAGAAGTATTCGGTACGGATGGCATGGAAATTGGCATCGTTGGCAATGATGTCGATGGCATCCGACTCGGCGTCGATGTTGATGCGGCATTCCAAGATAAGATATTCGTCGTAGCCACCGCTCATATTCTCGAAGTTGATGAGGTAGTTGCCTGCTTCGGTGATGACGAAAGGCAATTCGCGGAGCTGGGCAGACCTTACGGTTGCAGCGGTGTTACCATTTGCATTTGGTGAGGAAGTATAGGTCTCGCCTTCTGCAATGACGGCTCCATTGGCTTTCTGAATCTGTGCACGGTAGGTTGGTGAACCCTTCCATGCAGCCATTGCATAATAGAGTTTGTAGCTGCCTGGTTGGAGATTGAGATGGTAGCTGCCTTGCTTTCCGTAAGTGGCACGGGTGTTGCGCCAATAGAGGGCAGCGCCTTGATAGCCGTTGAAGCCTCGGAAGGTGCGCGAACCAGAGCTGTAGGAGTTAGGGTAGGAGTGCTCGTCAGTGCCGTCGAGAGTCACCCATCCTGGAGGAAGAGTTCCTGTGTTTACGTCGTTGTAGTTGAGCGTATAGATGTTCGTCTTGTCGTTGAAGATAGGCTTGATGTTGACATCGCGCTCAGGCATGATGAAGGTGCCTTCCTCGCTGATGGTGATGTTGCCGACGATGATGTCCCATCCATTGAAGGCAAAGCCGTCGTTAGGTGTTGCAGAAAGCGTCACTTCAGTGCCTGCCTCGCATACGATAGGTGTGGCAGTGGCAGTTCCGCCTTCGGTCTCTGCATCCACGAGATTGACGTGGTAGAGGAAGCAAGAATTGATTTCAGCATGGGCAATGTTGATGTCGCCTGCTGGGTCGCTGCTGAATTGAACCGTGTAATCGCCATCGTTGGCAACGCTGAAATAGAACTGCTCAGGACTCTCGTTGCTGCTGTTGGTGGCAACCACATTGCCTTTGGCATCGAGGATAGAGACGGATATGGAAGAATTCTCATTCGACTGGGAGTTTTCGTCTTCACCCTGAAGTTCGTAAGAGAACTTATAGTCGCCTTCCTTGAGGCTAACTGGGTATGTGTTGCCAGCTACCTGAACGCTGTCGAGTTCGAACACGCTGGTGTGCTGGTCGGCAGGGGAATAGGTAACGCAGTCGATGGTGAAGTTCACGCCTGCAGTGTTTTGAATAATAAAGGCGTTTCCACCCTCCTTGAGCTCTGCTTCGACGGTAGCCTCTTGCCAGTCGTTGGTATTTGTCTTTGAGATGAGTACGCTCTTGCGACTGCCGTTGACACGAGTGGTGAGGTTGAAGTTTTTGCCCGAAGTGTTGACATAGCGGATGCGGATGGAGTGAGCACCCGGATGCTTGACGTAGATGGAGTCGCGCAAAGAACCGGCTGTGTTACTACCCATTTCCACCATACCCATGCCTGAGTGTCCACGGTAGTTGCGTGCTTGGTTGTACTGGTGGGTGACGAGTCGTCCTACGCTCTTGTAGTCCATGTCCTCTGCCTCGTGGATGAGGTCGCCGTAGTAGTCGGAAGGCTGAACAGGAAGGTTGAGGGAAAGGCTGCTGTTTGGATTAAGCTTGGCGTTGGCTTTGTCATTGCCTTTTCCTGCACATTGGATGCTGAGCTCCACTGGACCGAGATGCTTGATGGTCAAGGTGTAGGTGCCAGTTTCCGCATCAAACTGCTCAGTAGGGGTGTTTGCCTTTGCTGCTACACCTGAGAATGCCATCTTGTCAGCCGGACATGCTGCTG
>OMTC01000338.1 GCA_900313845.1 uncultured Prevotellaceae bacterium | reverse complement strand
ATGGAGAAACGCGACATTGCCGACATCAGTTGCTGGTATTCTTTCTCACTACCACAGAAAGCAAAACTGCGCTCCTTCATGTAGTCAAGGTCGCCTTTGGTGTCTTTTTTGGAACGATTGAGCTTGAGGTTCAAATAAGTCATGACTCCCTTCACATAGATGGCACTCTGGATAGGGATGGCATAGAACAAGCCAAGGTGCTTGTAGTGCTTGCGGAAGAAAATGAGCATCGCCTTATAGAAGGTTTGGACATAGCGATAGCTGTTTTTCTTGGTGCTCTCACCTTTATAGTGGGGAATGGGCGTAGGGATATAATAGTTCTTTTGTCCTGTCTTCAGCAAACGATAGGAAAGGTCGATGTCCTCACCATACATGAAGAAATCCTCGTCGAGGAGTCCACTCGCATCGAGCGCGGAACGACGAAGGAACATGAAAGCACCACTGATGATTTCAATGGGATTCTCTTGGTCCTTGTCGAGATACTGCATATAGTATTTTCCGAAGAATCGGCTATTGGGAAAAAGTGAACAGAGTCCCGACATCTTGCAGAATGCCACGAAAGGAGTAGGAATGCCTCGTCGTGATTCGAGTGCGAAACTGCCATTGCGATTGAGCATCTTCACTCCTGCCCCACCTACCTCGGGATGCACTTCCATAAACTCGATGCAATCAGACAGTGTGCGCTCGGAAACAATGGTGTCGGGATTGAGCAGCAACACGTATTTGCCCTTCGTCTGACGAATGCCGATATTATTGGCTTTGGCAAAACCCAAATTTTGAGAATTGCGTATAAATCGAACAGATGGATGCAGTGGCTGAAGATATTCGATTGACTCATCCTGACTACAATTATCCACTACCAGCACCTCTGCATCTATATTGGCACAAGCACGCTCCACAGAACGGAGGCACTGGTGCAAGAAGTACTTCACATTGAAATTGACTATGATGATGGATAATTGCATAATGAAGAAGAGCCCCCCACCTGCTCCCCCGAGGGGGAAGGAGAGTGAAAAGTGAAAAGTGAAAAATGAAAAATACATCCGGATGACATCTCTTCACGTTCCACGCTTCACGCTTTACGTTCTACTCCTCCCCTCGGGGAGGATGGGAGGGGGCTTTGGGGCTTTTAGATTATTAACTCAAATCGTTGCGGCAGTCATCAATGTACTGGCGAAGATGATGGTACGATGGGTAACAATAAATAATGGTGAGAAAGGTGATGGCAGCACAAAGGAGTCCCGTTGTACTGAAAGTGAAGTAGTACGACATCACACCCACAATAGTACTTGCCAGCAGAAGGCAGAAGCGAATGACGCTCCACCGATGGTAGGTCAGCAATGCTTTTTCCAAGGTGTAGCGATGCAGACTTTTCTTGGTGTTGAGACTGAAAATCTTCAACGCAAAAGGCACTGTGATAATCATTTGAAGAATGACAATAACGTTGAACACATATTCCGCCTTGCGGTCGTCTGCCAATTCACCTACGGGTACAAGGTTCAATTCACCTAACGCCACAGGAATGAACACAGAAGCAAGCACCACATAGAACTCTATGCGGAGCAGACTGAGCATTTTTTGTATGGATTCTTCCACTATCTTTCTATTTATTTAATGGTAAAGGGCACTCGGTTCACTATGGAACGTCCGAGAGTCACCTCGTCTGTATATTGCAATTCGTCGTTGACGGAAATACCTCTTGCCAGCACCGTGATTTTCAGGTCGGTAAAGGCAGACAACTTTCTCGAAATGAAGAAATTGGTCGTGTCGCCTTCCATCGTGGAACTGAGTGCAAGGATGATTTCATCAATGCCACCCTTCCCTACTCTTTCCACCAAACTCTCAATCTCGAGGTCGCTCGGAGCGATGCCATCCATCGGAGAAATCACTCCGCCCAGCACATGGTAAAGCCCATGAAACTGGGTGGTTGCCTCGATGGCGAGTACATCCTGAAAATTCTCCACCACACACACAATGGATTCGTCGCGTGAAGGGTTGGAACAGATGCTACACACATCCTCATCACTGATGTTATGGCATACACTGCAATGCTTCACATCGTGCCGAAGGGTTGTGATGCTGTTGGCAAAATGCTCCACCGTTGCCTCGTCGAGTTTCAAAAGATGAAGCACCAGACGCAAAGCCGTTTTGCGTCCAATGCCTGGTAGTTTGGCAAATTCATCAACTGCCCTTTCAAGCAGAACTGAGGAATAATGATGTGTCATTACTTAACTAACACTTTCTTTCCACCCACAATATAAATACCTTGAGGGAGTCGGACGGTTTGTGTACCAAATACCACTTTGCGGAAAACTTGAGTACCCGAAACAGAATGGATGGAAATGTTCTGAGCCGTTGGTGCCGTTATGCGCACACCACCCTGCACTGGCACGGCAGTAAATGCATACAGATCAGTGGCTGTAAGGGTTTCGATGGCGAGGGGATCCTCTTCTGCATTGAGTGCACGCAAATAGAACAAGCGGAAATCATCTGCCTTGAACCAGTGTCCGTCGCGCACACCAATGGTGAGCGTGTCGCCTGCTTTTACCACAATGCTATCTATGGAGGCATCTGCCAAATAGTACTTACCAAAATCGTGCGCTGCCACAATTGTATCCTGTTCGTTGGCAAAGAGCGTTACGGTTTCGCCTTCGTCGGTACCCAACTTAGCAGTGAGTCGGTAGAGCCCTGGCTGCATATCTGTAATCTCTTGAGAAATGCCCTTTCCCGAGAGGTCTGTACTGATGTAACTGTAGCAAAGATAATTTCCATCGGCACCCACACCTTGATAATAGACATTGCTTGCAGAACGAGCAGAAACACC
>OMTC01000330.1 GCA_900313845.1 uncultured Prevotellaceae bacterium | reverse complement strand
GGAAAAGTCGCTATGCGCGATGTCATCAACAAAACCAACGAGGGAGAATTCGAAGGCAACTACACCGTGACCGTTCCTGCCCACGGCACACGTGTCTTCCGCCTCACCGCTGAGCATCGACTCATGCGCGGTCTCTACGAGGCAGAAACGGCATGGCTCTCCTCCTACCAAGAGCTTCGCAACAACCAATCCGCAGAGACCGCCATTTATGCCGCTGACGGCAACTGCTCAGGAGGAGAGAAAGTGGGATGGCTCGGCAGGAAGGCAGACAACGACCTGCAATGGCGAGACGTGTTTGTTGACACAGATGGAGAATACGAAATGGAACTCTTCTATATGAGTGGTGAGAACCGCAACGTCAGCATCAGTGTGAACGGAGGTACAGCCACCCGCATCTCGTGCAACTCAGGCGGATGGGGAACAGTAGCTTCCAAGAAACTCCGCATCCATCTGCAGAAAGGCAACAATGTGATTCGCCTTTTCAACACCTCCGCATGGATGCCCGACATCGACTGCATGAAGCTCACCCTCATTGAGCCATCCGACGACATCCACAAACCCAAGGTGGTGAAGGATCATAGCACCCGCATCTTCTCCACCTCAGGAAAACAAATCACCGAGAACGCATCCTCACTCTCACATCTTCCCAATGGCATTTACATCGCAAACGGACGCAAAATCCTCAAACGCTAACCTGCTTGCGCATTCCTTCCACCGTATGGTGATAAGTCCCTAACGACTTATGGAGTGCTCCATTCGGAGCAGAACCTTTAGCTCGACGAAGTCAACCTTCAGCTCGGCGTAGCCAAATCTTTCAAATTTTATTTTGAAGAATATTGAAAGATTTGTGAGATTTGAAAAGATTTGTGAGATTTCTGTCACGAAGTGACACTCCTTCTTATTATTCGCTGAACAGTTACCTTTTTTAACTAACAATAATATGATGAATAGAAAAAGAATGATTGGATTGCTGATGGCATGTATGCTGGTGGCAATGAACGGATGGGGGCAAGTGGTGCTCTCACCAGAGAACGGTGCAAAGGACGTGTGCATAGATACACATCTCAGTTTGACCTTCGACAAGGACGTGACCATTGGGAAAAAAGGAAAAGTGAAAGTGTGGGATGCAGAAACAGGAAAGATGGTGGATATGCTGGACCTGAGCATACCTGCAGGACCTACCGCATCGCAGCCCAACAATCCGAATGCCATCTATACCCCCACTCCTTATATATATAAAGAAGGACCAAGGGCAACAAACCGCAATACAAAGGCAGGTACTCCTTCGGGCGCCAACCAATGGGACAGGAGTCGTTATCAGTGGAATATCATCGGAGGCTTCTCCGATGCCTTCCATTTCTATCCCATCATCGTGCATGGGAAGAAAGCGACCATCTATCTGCACAACAACATGCTGGACTACGGGAAGGAATACTACGTCACGATGGACAAGGGAGTCATAGAAGGATTCGAGGGAATCAAGAAAGGAAGCTGGCGGTTTAGAATGAAGAATGAAGAATTAAGAATGAAGAATGAAGTACAAAGTACGAAGAACGAAGAACAAAGTACAAAGAACGTGCCGTCCGGATGGAATGATTCTTCATTCTTCATTCTTCATTCTTCATTTAACCCCGACAAGCTCATCACCGTCGCAGCTGATGGAACGGGAGATTTCTGCACCCTGCAAGGAGCATTGGATTACGTGCCCGACTTTGCGAAGAGCGAAGCCGAACGATGGACCATCTTCGTGAAGAATGGAGAATACGAGGAAATCGTCTATGCAAGAAACAAATGCTATGTCACGATTGTGGGTGAGAGCCGAGATGGAGTGCTCGTACATTATGCCAACAACGAAGTTTTCAACCCCCACCCTGCCGACATCAAGACCAACGAATTGAAAGGCACCTTCCCTTCGAGGCGAGCAGCAACGAGTTTAGATAACTGCCACCACCTGGTTCTGAAAAACATCACCTTCCAAACCGACTGCAAGGGACAGGCAGAAGGTTTGCTGCTGAATGGAAGCGAGAACTACGCCGAGAACGTGAGGATCGTGGGAAGTGGCGACGCCCTGCAAGTGAATGGCAGCGCCTATTGGATGAACTGCGAAATCGATGGAGATGCCGACACCATTCTGGGACGAGGACCATCGTTTTTTAACCACTGCACGCTCAAAGGCAGTTTTGCACTGATGTGGATTCGCAACACGGAAGAAAACCACGGCAATGTGTTTGTGGATTGCACGCTCGTAGGCAAAGACAACAGAACAAGTATCGCACGCCTACCATCCAATCACGGAAAGAACTACCCACATGCCGAATGCGTACTGCTGAACTGCACGCTGGTAAACATCGTTCCGATGGGGTTTGAGACCGTGGCAGAAGAAGCTCGCACAGCACATCTTTGGGAATTCAACAGCCACGACGAACAAGGAAAACCCATTGACACGAGCAAGCGCCACCCATTCGTCAAACAACTCGACCCCATCAAGGATGCCGAAGTGATTGCCAGGTACCACGACTATCGATACGTGTGGCAAACCCGTCCCTGACAGTGAGTGAAGCGTGGAGAGTGGAGAGTGGAGCGTGGAGCGTGAAGCGAATCAGGGATTTAGAGGATTTATAAGGATTTGGGGCGCTTCGCTTGAAATTGTATTTAGAATTATCATTTAGAATTTTAAAAAAAATTTTACGTTTCAATTTTAAATTTCATTTCGAGCTGGAGGCGACCAAGTAAATGAAAAGTGAACCTTTAGAGCTCGGTGTAGCCAAATTTTGAAAATCATCGGATGAAAAAACTTTCTTTTCTGTTTTTCCGTTCTTTTTGGCTACGCCGAGCTAAAGGTTCCGTTTTTTCCGTTGTTCCTTTTAAATCCTTAAA
>OMTC01000337.1 GCA_900313845.1 uncultured Prevotellaceae bacterium | reverse complement strand
TGAATCAGGGGAATGATTGGCTTTCGCTAAAGGTTTGCTGACGAAAACCTTTAGGGCTTTCAAAAAATCTGTGTAATACATCCTTTAATTGTCAGAATCATCTGTGTAATCTGTGCTATCTGTGGTTTAAAATCCTGTGGTTTAATATCACACTTGCGAAAGTTGAGTTATTTCAGTTGTCTTTGAAAAGCATTTTTCCTAACATTTGCCTGCATCTCTGTCAGCATTCATGCCACAATGCAACACAGAAAACCTACCACTCGTCTTCACGACGAATGGCAGGATGTGCGCGCCTTGTCATTATTCATATTAACTAATCTTCTTATGAAGTTTCATCTTTACACTTCTTTCTATCATCTTTCAGGTAATTCTGCCTGCTGGAGTTGGGTTAGTCATGCATGTTGTGGCTTGCTGCCAAGAGGTCGTAGCGGATGTTATCTTCGAGGACTGACACGCCGATTTTTCTTGGTTCTTCGTTGGCGGGCTGAGTGGATGTCGAGGTGGAATGTAGATGCAGAGCGTCGTGGGAGGTGGTTCGATAGACGGTGTCGTGCACTACCTCGCGAAGATAGATAGTGTCCGTGATGGTTTGGGCTGTCAAGTCGTGTGGCGTATCTACATGGGGTGTAGGGCGCAGGCAGTAGCCAAAGATAAAACTGACGACGCAGGCAGCTGGAAGCGCAATGTACCAAGCGATGCGACGACGTGACGATTTCCAAGGACGTACATGCAGTTGGCTGTTGTCCTCTTCGCGTATGCTTCGTGCTATGGCGATAATGTCGTCGTTGCTCATATTCTTGGGTTGTTGTGGATGTGTGGTCATAGGTCTGCAAGTTTTTGACGGATGATGTTGAGTGTCTTATAGATTCTTGATTTCACGGTTCCTTCTGGCAGATGCTCAATCTGGGCAATTTGGGAGAAGGTGAGTTCTTCTTCGTAGTGGAGGGAGAAGAGCAGATGGAGCGGTGGTGGTAGGGACTGGAGTGCTTTTCGCACGGCATCCCGCTGTTGCTCTTGTGTCAGCCTCACTTCCACTTCTTCCTCTGTCTGTGGTTCGGCATCGAGGGTGGCGAGGAAACGGGTGATGTGGTCGTTTTGGCGATAGGTGTTCTTGCACAGGTTGTAGGCGATGCTGAAGAACCATGTGGCTACGTTGCTGCCTTCTGAGTATCTATCTTTGGCTTCATACGCACGGAGGAACACGTCGTGAGTGAGGTCTGCCGCTGCTTCGTCGTCGCCTCCCAACTGCCTAAAGAAGAAGCCTTGCAAGCGTCGTGCATAGCGTCGGTAAAGTTCTTCGAATGCTGTATCATTGCCACGACTCGCACGCTGCATCAGTTCTTCGTCGGTCATTTGCCGATAGGATTTGAACAGATGGATGCTCATGGGGCTGTGGATGTTGTCGCCTCAAAGTAAGGGCGGATTTCTGATTCCAAACTACTGAGACTCTCTCTGTTATAGACTTTCCGCCATCGGTCGATGGTCTTGAGCAAGAGTCCGCTCAGCCAGTGGCACCGCTGGGGATTGTACTTCTGATAATGGGGCAGGATGCCTTGCAGGAGAACAATGGTTCGGTATGCACAATCGGTGGCATCGGACCAGTAATGCTCGTTATCCCTCAGAGGAGAGAAGGGAAGGTAGAGATAGTCGAGTTGATAGCGTTCTTCCACATTGCGACAGGTGGCAGCAATGTTGTCGTATGGCTCGGATGAATAGCGCAGGAGCAATCCCTCGTTGTAGAGATTTTTCAACATTTCCTTTGGCAGTTTCGACGCATAACGCTTACTGTTTATCCAACTATCGAAAGATGAGATGTAAACAGGGCGCTGACTATGTTCGGCTATCCAATCCACCATCATTAGTGCCCGAGTAGCAAAATAGATACTGGGATTGTCCGTGTCCATTTGAACGGTCTCAGCCCAGTTCTCGTCGGGGAATGGAACACCACATAATTTCCAGATGTGGGCCCAATCGTCATTTTCGTTGACGAGTATCTTGTCGCGATGCATTCCGAAAACCAGTTGAATCATCTTCTTAGGAACAATTTCTTGCTCAGTTTGAGCATAGTAGATGCCTCCTTCTTCCATGCCCTGCATTTCGTTGTAATGATAATAGAGGATATCGGGCGACATCAATCCGCTCTCGTAGTATCGAGTCAGCATGTCCTTCAGCCGCTTTTGGTCTTTGTCGCACAAGTAACAGCACCATATCTCGTAATCCTCTTTCAAGGGTTGTTCGGGCAAGCGTTTCATGGCTTCCTCGGCATACTTCTTAATCTTTGTGGATTCAATCGCTGTTTTCATAGCCAAGAGGTAGTACGTGTAGGTGTTAGGGATGGCATTCTCGACTTGTTGCATGAATTCCTTCCTCTCGTAATCAAAATCCTTTGGCTTGTGCCAAATCATGTGCCTGGTTTTCGCATCATACAGATTCCTCCATCCCATCTCGTCCTTAGGATGCTTCTCCACGTATGCCTCCCACTTCTGGAGTCTCTTCAAGCTGGAAATGGAATCACTCATATTCCACAGCTCTAATTTCGCACCTTCCGTTTCCTGTTGCTGGCTCTCCGTCTGAGGTTGGCACGAACACAACAGCCCTGCCACAATCCCTGCGATAACTAATACTTTTTTCATCATGTTCTTTGTTTGTTTTGTTGAGTATCCCCCACCCTATCGGATGGGAACTTTCTGAAACAGCATACACTTCAGAAATGAGAAAGTTTTCCAAATGATGTATTTTTTTGAAAGAAAAAGGCATCACCTCCTTTGAAAAAACGACAATAGTTCAAAGGAGGCAATCCTTTTGTTAGAACTTCCATTGGAGTTGCAG
>OMTC01000336.1 GCA_900313845.1 uncultured Prevotellaceae bacterium | reverse complement strand
TTTCTCAATGCAGGACGGATGTTCTTCGACAGTTACGATTTTGCTAATGGCAACAGCCAAAGTTATTCTTTGAATTTGCCAGGAATCGCGCCTTCGACTAATGTGCGTCTTTCTGTGCAATTTGGAGCTGCAGGAAAGAAATCATCATCACTTTCCATCATCTTTAATGACTCAACATGCGGCACGCTTTCCTATGGTGCTTTAGGTGATTATGAGTATGCAAAGGTGGCTTCCAGGACTTTCACATTAAGTGCACCCAACCATGAAAGTTCTACGGTAAAGTTGGTTCATACTCGTGAATCAGGCATCACAGGACACCTCGACTATATACGAGCAAGTTATGTGCGTCAACTGAGCCTCACAAGCAATGAATTGCTTTTCCGTCCTAATGTATCGGGAAGTGTCAAATTCCAAATGACGGGTGGAAATGCTGCTACAGTGTTCTGGCATATCAACGATGTGAAGAACATAGAAGAAGTGGAAGGTACGTTTGATAGTTCCACCAACACTTGGACCATTCCGTTTACAAGTGCTAACACGACTGCTTCTTCCAATTGGAAAAACGAAGAATTGCTGGCGTTAAACCCTTCTGCATCGTTCCCTACCCCTACATTGGTGGGAAAGGTAGAGAATCAAAATTTGCATGCACTGCGAGATGTTGATTTCGTGATAGTTGTTCCTAATTCTGGAAAAATCACGCAACAAGCTCAGCGTCTGGCAGACATACACACGCAAATTGATAGCATGAAATGCGTTGTCGTTACTGCCAATCAAGTCTATAACGAATTCTCTTCTGGAAAGCCTGATGCTACTGCCATTCGTCGATTGATGAAGATGCTTTACGACACGGCTTCTTCCACAGCGACTCGTCCTAAGAATTTACTCCTGTTCGGAGATTGCGTATGGGACAACAGACTGGTGACTCCCGGATTGAACAAACTCAATGTGGATGATCTGTTATTAAGTTATGAATCAGAGAATTCATATAGCCACACGAATAGTTATATTCTGGAGGAATATTTTGCACTGCTCGACGATAATAGTACGTCGAATGTGTTGCGGGAGTTTCCACGTATTGGTGTTGGTAGAATTCCAGCCACAACTACTTCAGAGGCTAAAGCTGTGGTTGACAAGCTGATTACCTATATAAAGAATGAGCAAGTGGGTGCATGGAAGAATACCATTTGTGTGATGTGCGATGATGGAAATGAGAATAAGCACATGGAGGATGGTGAAGCCCTTATCAGACAAACATCGACTCTTTATCCAGACTATCGTATCAAACGTATTTATTGGGACACATACGCTCGTGAACGGAGTTCCACAGGCAACTCCTATCCTGCGGTGAAAGCAGATATTGATAAGCAAATGACGGATGGCGCACTCATCATGAATTATTCAGGACATGGTGCAGCCTATTGCCTCTCACACGAACAGGTGGTACTTCGTAGCGATTTCGAGAACTGGTCTTCGCCTCGCCTTCCACTTTGGATTACTGCAGCGTGCGATATTTCTCCAATTGACATGAATGAGGAAAATATCGGCGAAACAGCAATTATGAATCCAAAAGGAGCATGCATGGGAATCCTTACAGCCGCCCGAACAGTATATCAAAGTTCAAACCGGGAGATGAACCTTGCCTTCATGAAACATGTGCTGGAAACCAATCGTGATGGACGAGTATATACCATTGGACAAGCCCTATCTCAAGCCAAATGCGATTTGATAATAGCTAATTCATCCAGTACAAACAAGGCTCATTTCGTCTATCTTGGCGACCCTGCAATGCGTTTGGCAGTGCCAACTTACAAAGTGACGATTGACAAAATCAACGATGTTTCGCTTTCAGGAAACAGTGTTCCTTCAGTGAGTGCAGGCAGCAAAGTGAAAGTGGATGGACACATTGAGGATGAAGATGGAAATGTGGCAACAAATTACAAGGGGAAAGTATATCCTACCATTTTCGATAACATAGAATTAGTGACTTGCTTGAACAATCCTCTGGGTGAATCGAATGGTAATGAAAGCGAGATTCCATTTACTTTCTACGATCGCATTAGGATGCTCTATAATAGCGTTGATAGTATCTCAGCGGGACATTTCTCATTCACATTCCCTATCCCTTTAGATAACAACTATAGTGGAGAGAATGGACTTATCTCGCTCTATGCTTCAAATGAGCAGCAAACCATTGAGGCAAACGGACGTAGCACTCAGTTCTTGATTAGTGGTACAAGTCCTACTTTGTCAACAGACACCATTGGTCCCGACATCACCATCTATCTCAATTCAACGAGTTTCACGAATGGTAGTACAGTGAATGAAACACCTCTTCTCATTGCTACTCTCCATGACGAGGATGGCATCAATGTGACGGGGAGCGGAGTGGGACACGACATCACGGCAATGATTGATAACGAAGAAGGATTGACTTATTCACTCAATAGCTACTTCGTTCCAACGATTGGTGATTACCGAAAAGGAACTATCTCTTTCAGCATTCCTGAGCTTGAAGAAGGACATCACACTTTGACGCTTCGTGCATACGATGTGCTGAACAATCCATCACAAAAGACGATTGATTTCTATGTGAATCAAGGTGCACAACCAACTATCTTCAATTTCATCATTGACACGAGTAGTTTGGGCAACGTCGTCTTCACTGTTATCAACGACCGCCCTGAATCAACGATAGGTCTGTCTTTGCGCATCTACGACATAGCAGGTCGGTTGGTTTATCAAACTGAAGAAGAAGGACACAGTTCCTCGGGCACTTATTCTTTCAAATGGAATTACAATGAGACTGGTTCGTCTTTGACATCTGGAGTGTATGT
>OMTC01000334.1 GCA_900313845.1 uncultured Prevotellaceae bacterium | reverse complement strand
CATAGACGAGACTCATTTGATCAAAATTGAAAAAATGCTCGAATCCAACGGCATTTCTTCCGTTCGTTACACGGATTTAGAGGCTCAACAAGGTGGAGATGATGGTAAGGATGTTCGTTGTTTGATAGTGAATTGTTTTGGTAAGCTATCTTCCATCTATCGCTACGGAAAGATTGCTCTTGTGGGTGGAGGATTCGGTGCTGGCATCCACAATGTACCTGAAGCTGCAGTGTATGGGATTCCTGTGCTTTTTGGTCCGAATAATCAGAAATTCCGTGAGGCACAGCTCTTGAAGAAAATCGGTGCAGGTTTTGAATTCACTGATGCTGACACTTTCAAAACACAAATGGATCGTTTCCTTGCTGATGAAAACTATTTGAAGGAAACGGGCAATAAGTCAGCTGAATATATCCGAAACAATGCTGGAGCAGCGGATATATGTTACAAAGGTATATTTGAATGATTTGTTCTTCTATTCATGCTGGTATAAGCCATAGAAGAACAAATCATCTTATAATTTAATGGAGTCTATTCTGGGTCGGGAAGGTCTTTGGCATCGCGATACCAATCAGCATACATGATGTAGTGCTGTGCAATGCCTTTGTTGAGTTCTCGCGCTTGTTCTGGGTCCACCTTTTTGATGAATTTGGCAGGAACTCCACCCCACATTTCTCCATCACCAACAATTGTTTTGCTAAGCACCAGTGCTCCTGCTGCGATGATGGCACCTTCGCCAATCACAGCATGGTCAAGAACGGTAGCACCCATGCCGATGAGCGCACTGTTCTTCACGGTGCACCCGTGGAGTGTAACATTGTGGCCTATGGTCACATCATCGCCTATCTCGATGGCTGCCTTTTGATAGAGAGTGTGGAGGCATGAACCATCTTGAATATTCACACGATTACCTATTTTAATATAATTGACATCCCCACGAACTACTGCATTGAACCAAACGGTGCATTGGTCGCCCATGGTGACGTCGCCTACGATGGTAGCATTCTCGGAGAAGTAGCAGTCTTTTCCAAACTTTGGCGTAAGACCACAAACGGATTTGATTAAAGCCATATAGAGATTTACGGATTTAATGATTGACGATTGATAAATTTGAGTTAGATGGAAAGGGGGAGAGGGTGAGACCTTTCCTTTATTTTAGATAGGTCTTGTCACCTCGAAGAGCCAGTTGCGATGCGCTTCATCGAGATGTGGACTTAACTTGTCATAAACCATCTGTTGGTAGTCATTGAACCACTCCTTTTCTTCAGGCTGAAGCATGGAAACTTCGATGGCTGAAGTGAGGATAGGGCAGAGGGTGAGTTGCTCGAATTCGTAGTAAGGTCCAAAGGTCAAACCTTCGTTGGATTCGGTCTTTTTTGACGTTGAAGGAAGGGTTCGGAGCTTCGCTTCCACTACCAACATTGTGTTCTCATGACGCACTCCATGAGCCCCCGTGATATAGATGCCTGGTTCGTCGGTAATTGTCATGCCAGGGAGCAGAGGAGTAGGCATGTAGTTCATGCGGAACTGGTGAGGACCTTCATGCACATTGAGGTAAGAACCGACGCCATGACCTGTGCCATGCAAATAGTTGATACCATATTTCCACATGGGTTCTCGTGCCAAAGCATCGAGTTGCGTGCCATAGGTACCACGTGGGAACACGGCACGTGCCAAGTTGATCCATCCACGCAGCACAAGTGTATAGTCACGACGTTCTTCTTCTGTCAGTTCACCCAATGGAATCGTTCGAGTGATGTCGGTCGTTCCGTCTTGGTACTGTCCACCAGAGTCAATCAGCAACAATCCTTTTGGCAGAACAGGAATGTCCGTTTCAGGTGTTGGCTCGTAGTGAACAATCGCTCCATGAGCAGCATATCCCATGATGCTTTCGAAACTCACACCGCGGAAAAGAGGCTGTTCAGCACGGAATCCTAAGAGTTTTTCAGTCAAGGAGAGTTCTGTCTGTCCGCCTGCCTGCACAGCTGGAATCACCCATTTCATCCATTTCACCATGGCAATGCCATCTTTCAGCATGGCAGAGTGATAACCAGCGATTTCAGTCTCGTTCTTCATGATTTTCATGAGTGAAACAGGACAATCGGCATAGACAGGATGCTGCAAACTGGCACCAATGGCATAGTTTGTCTTATCTGCTTGAATCAGAACAGGTGCATCTATTGCTTTTAAGTCTGTGATGATTTCTCCATAGCCCTTGATTCTCACTCCTTCGGAAGAGAGATAGTCTTCCACTTTGTCAGAGATTTTCTCTTTGTTGACATAAAGCGTTGCCTCCGTTTGTGAGATGACAAGATAGCTCACAAAGACAGGATTACACTCCACGTCAGTACCTCTCAGATTCAATGTCCAAGCCACTTCGTCGAGCATAGAAATAACGATGGATTCGGCTTTTTTTGAAGAAATCGCTTCTCGGATTCGTTGGATTTTGCTCTGTGCCGTCTCGCCTGCAAATTGCAATGGCTGGATTTCTACAGGATTCGATGGAATCTGTGGACGGTCTGTCCAAATATCCTCATAGGGGTCTCCCACAGACAAGGTTTTGATGCCGAAAGCAGACAGAGACTGAGAAAGAGTTTGGAATTCAGAAACCGTGTAGCATGAACCATCCACTCCCACTTTATCTGTTTGGAGAAGCTCATGCGCCAACCACTCTTGAATGCTTGGAGTGCCCTCCAAACCGATTTTCATCAGTTCAAATTCAGTTCCTTTGATTTGATCAGCAGCTTGCAGAAAATAGCGGTTGTCCGTCCAAAGTGCAGCCTTGTCGATTGTAACAACGGCTGTTCCTGCACTGCCCGTAAAACCTGAAATGAATTCACGACTTTTCCA
>OMTC01000371.1 GCA_900313845.1 uncultured Prevotellaceae bacterium | reverse complement strand
ACCAAAAGAACAAATTCATGCGCTGGATAAGCTGTTTGTAGGGCTCGGAGCGTGTTGATGGTATAGGATGGAAGCGGAAGATGTGTCTCAAAATCCGATGCCTTTATCTGGGATTCATTTTCCAGCGCCAGTTGTGCCATTTCGAAACGAACGGAATGGTGCAGAAGTTCGGTCTGTTGGTTTCGTTTCAAGGGATTGAGGGGTGAAACCATCAGCCAAATCTCATCCACCAATTTGGCATCGCAGATGGCTTTTGCAAGCGATGTGTGGCCCAAATGAATAGGATTGAATGTGCCTCCGTAGATTCCAATTCGCATAAGGGTAAAAGATTAAGCAACGTTTAGTTATTCTGATAAAAATTGCTTTACTTTTTGGAGTGCTTCTGCTTTGGCAGTTTCCAAGTCATCATTTACAATGACGGTATCGAACTTATCGGCAAAAGAAAGTTCGTATTCAGCACGTGCCAGTCGCTTTTCAATCACTTCGGGAGCATCCGTTCCTCGTTGTTCGAGACGGCTACGCAAATCCTCGATGCTTGGTGGCTGAATGAAAATACTCAAAGCACGCTCTCCGTATTGTGCCTTGATGTCCATACCTCCATGCACATCCACATCGAAAACCACGTTTTCACCGCGAGAAAGTTGTTTTTCCACCTGCGACTTGAGTGTGCCATAGAAACGGTTTTCATACACTTCCTCGTATTCCACGAATTCATCGTTCTCAATTTTACGCTTGAATTCATCGAGAGAAAGGAAGAAATACTCCACTCCATCCTGCTCCGTACCACGTGGAGGACGACTTGTAGCAGAGATAGAGAATCGAAGATTTAAATCACATTGCATCAGGTAGTTAATGATGGTAGATTTACCTGAGCCAGATGGTGCACTGAAGATGAGAAGCTTACCCATGGGAAAATGAAAAATGAAGAATTTGGAAAGGCTTCGGCTAAACCGAAGCTTACAGAGAAAGGAGGAATAGATGATTACAGAGAAAGGAGGAATAGAAGCTTACTGAGAAGGCTGGAATGTATTATTTCAAAACATCTTATAAAACATTGAGGACTTGCTCCTTGATTTGCTCCAATTCATCCTTCATTTTTACGACGATATTCTGCATTTCGGCGAGGTTGCTCTTGGAACCAGTCGTGTTAATTTCGCGTCCCATTTCCTGTGCGATGAATCCGAGCTTTTTACCTTGTCCGTGTCCATCGCGCATGGTTTCACGAAAATAGTTGAGATGGTTGGTGAGACGTTGCTTTTCCTCACTGATGTCGAGCTTTTCAATGTAGTAAATCATCTCCTGCTCCAAGCGGTTTTTGTCGTAGTCAACGGAAGTAATCTTTTCGAGATTCGAAACAATTCGCTCACGAATCTTCTCCACACGGGATGTTTCGTAAGGTTCAATGCTATGGAGCAATGCTTCGATGTTATCGACTTTTTCATTGAATTTCTTGGCAAGTGCCTCGCCCTCCTGCTTGCGGAAGGCAACGAGATTGGCTATTGCTTCATCGATGGCTTTTTTCACTACCACCCATTCCTCATCAGACAATTCCTCGATTTCAACGGAAGTCATGGCATCGGGCAAACGAAGCACGGTTGGGATGAGGTGCTCCTCTGGGTCTTCGATATTCAGTTCCTCGCAAATGGATTGAATTTGCTGAATATAATTTGCAACTACTGCACGATTGATGGGAGTGGCTAATGCGGCTTCATTCTTTTCAATCCAAAGGGAAAAATCCACTTTTCCACGCTCCAGTTCCTTTGCGATGAGTTGACGAATTTCCATCTCTTTCTCTCGGTAGAGAGGAGCAATGCGAGTGGAAAGATCGAGTGCTTTGGAATTGAGCGATTTAATTTCAACATGAATTTTCTTTCCTTGGAGGGTTGCTACACTTTTTCCGTAGCCTGTCATCGATTGTATCATATCTAAACTTTAAAATCGTTATATTTTTAAGTTTTTGAGTTTTTGAGTTATTAAGTTTTTGAGTTTTACCTTAGACCCAAAATAGCGTTGAAATCTTAAATAATGTATTATTAAGACTGAAAACTTGTGCAAAAATAGTGAAATTTCATTGGAATGTCTTAATTTTGCAAATTATTATGCCTATTTAAGGCGAAAATAATTGAATTTAACGATAGAAAAGACGAATTATGTCTGTCATTTTACATATTGAAACATCAACCGACTGTTGTTCTGTGGCTGTAAGCGAGAATGGCGCAAACATCTTCAATGTGGAAGATTTCGAGGGTCCATCCCATGCCACTAAGTTGGGGACGATGGTTGATGAGGCACTTTCATTCACGGATAACCACGGCATACCTTTCGATGCAGTAGCGGTGAGTTGTGGCCCTGGCTCTTACACGGGATTACGCATTGGCGTTTCGATGGCAAAGGGCATTTGCTATGCTCGCGACTTGAAACTGATTGCATTGCCTACCTTGCAAGTGCTTTGTGTGCCGATTCTGCTCAGGGAAGAATTGCCCGACGATGCCCTACTCTGCCCTATGATTGATGCACGACGCATGGAGGTGTATGCAGCGGTTTATACAAGAGCGCTCAAAACCGTGGTGGAAACGGAT
>OMTC01000448.1 GCA_900313845.1 uncultured Prevotellaceae bacterium | reverse complement strand
TGTTGTTGTGCCAAAATCAGAATTGCTTTCTGCCTATCTCTATAGTCCAGAAGTAGGTAGCATCGAAATGGAGAATGGAGGAAAAACCACCTCTTACACCACCGAACGCAAGAACCGAACCATAAAAGTAGGTCTATCTCCCGACTCTATCCTCACTTTGCAAATGCTTTACAACGATGTAGAAAACTCTAATGCTGCACGTCCTCAAAACCTCAAGGGATTAAACATCTCAAGGGATGTCAATTATCCCTTCCTCATGATGGATGGCATCACGCTATATTTTGCTGGAATCAATAACGAAGGACTCGGCAACTATGACCTTTATGTCACACGTTTCAACTCAGAAACTAACACCTTCTATCCTGCAGAAAACCTCGGATTCCCTTACAATTCCTATGCAAATGACTACTTGCTCGTTATCGACGAAATCAACAATATCGGTTGGTTTGCCTCCGATCGCTACCAACCCTCTGGCTACGTCTGCATCTATACCTTTATCCCCAACGCAAGTCGTCATCCCGTCGATTTTGAAAATACCGCCCCTGCCACCATACATCAATGGGCAACACTCCTACCCATCCGCTCCACTTGGACAGCAGAAAACGAAGCTCAACGGATTTCAGCACGTCAACATCTCTCACTGCAATCCGTGAATAATAGCCAAGCTAAGAAACGTGAATTTGAACTCGTTATCAACGACATTTACACCTATACGAATCTCTCTGATTTCCGAAATCCACAAGCGAAAGAGCTTTGTAAGGAATGGATTCAGAAAAAGAAGAATTTCGACACCCTCTCCGACCAACTTGAAACTCTTCGCACCACTTTTGCCAATTCTAATCGAACCAAGCAAAACAACATGCGTCAGCAAATTCTTGATTTAGAGAAGCGTGTTGAACAAATCTATCTCGAAATCTCCCAAGCCGAAAAGAAGATTCGAGCAGCAGAATTAAGAAGATTCGAGCAGCAGAATTACAATAACCCTTTAAATAATATACCTTATGAAAAAAACATTTCCTGCCTCAGAGCTTATCATCAACGCAGATGGTTCTGTATTCCATCTCCACGTGCGCCCTGAACAGCTCGCCGACAAAGTAATCCTTTGTGGAGATCCAGCCCGCGTCAATACCATTGCCTCACATTTCGATTTCCAAGAATGCAACATCGAAAGTCGTGAGTTCCACACTATCACAGGAACCTACAAAGGTAAGCGTATTTCTGTTATTTCTACAGGAATCGGTTGTGACAACTGTGACATTGTCATCAACGAAATCGACGCACTCAAGAATATCGACTTTGAAACCCGCACAGAAAAGGAACAACTCACTTCACTTGAAATCGTGAGAATCGGAACCTGCGGAGGTCTCCAACCATTCACCCCTGTCGGCACTTTTATTATTACAGAGAAATCCATCGGTTTCGATGGACTCCTCAACTTCTATGCAGGGCGAGACAGTGTTTGCGACCTTGAATTTGAGAAGGCATTCACAGAACACATGCACTGGAATCATAGTCTCCTCCCTGCCCCATACGTTATCGACAATTCCAAGGAACTCATCGACCGCATCTATGACCCATCGAAAGGCATGGTCAAAGGCGTTACCATCGCATGTGGTGGTTTCTTCGGACCACAAGGACGCCAGCTTCGCATTCCATTAGCTGACCCGCAGCAGAACGAAAAGGTTGAGTCTTTCGAATACAACGGATTTCGCATCACCAACTTCGAGATGGAATCCTCTGCTATAGCAGGTCTTTCCGCTCTACTTGGACATCGCGCCATGACTGTCTGCATGGTGATAGCCAATCGCCGCACCCTCCAAGCCAACACAGGCTATAAAAATCAAATTGACGATCTCATTCGCATCGTCCTTGATAAAATATAGTTGCCTCTGTAGCAAATTATCAAGCGGTGGCATTTTTTCATTCTTCATTCTATATTCTTCATTCTTCATTTTAACTCTCGTGACTTCCACAATTTGTGCCCCTTCCACTCCATCTGGTGGAGCTCTCGGTATCATTCGCGTCAGCGGTCCCCAATCTATCCCTATCGCTGATGTCCTCTTCACATCTCCCTCTCATCAGCTCCTTGCATCTGCTAAAGGACAAACCCTCCATTTCGGTACTATCACGGACTCTTCAGGCGCGATTATTGACGAAGTCCTCCTCAGCCTTTTCCGAGCCCCACACAGCTACACAGGTGAAGATTCCATCGAAATCTCCTGCCATGGCTCCCGTTTCATTATGAACGCTATCATCGAGCGTCTCATTCAACTCGGATGCCAACAAGCACAACCGGGTGAATTTACCCAACGTGCCTTCCTCAATGGAAAGCTCGACCTAAGTCAGGCCGAAGCCGTAGCCGATCTCATTGCTTCCAATAGTCGAGCTACCCACCACATGGCTCTCTCCCAACTCCGTGGACATTTCTCTTCCGAACTTTCCCAACTCCGTGAGTATCAGGGGTGATTGATAA
>OMTC01000333.1 GCA_900313845.1 uncultured Prevotellaceae bacterium | reverse complement strand
GAATAATAACCTGCTGAATATCCACCAGCCATGATGTGAGAGAACTGCACACTCATGCATGCCTCAGGCACTTGTGGTAGAAGTTGCGTTTCTTTCCATGCTGATTTCTCAAATTCTTTCACATCGTCATCGAATTCCGTTTCCTTCGTGTAGTATGCCATGTCGAGCAAGCCAAAGCTCAATTGACGCAGGCAGGCGTATGCCACGTTGAAGTTTCTGCTCTTCACGATTCTCTGAATGAGTTCGTCAGGCAGCGGTTCCCCTGTCTGATAATGGAAAGCAAACGTGTTGAGGAAATCTTTCTCCACAGCATAGTTTTCCATAAATTGCGATGGAAGTTCCACAAAATCCCAATAGACATTGGTTCCGCTCAGGGACTTGTATTTTGTATTGGCAAACATGCCATGAAGTGAATGTCCAAATTCATGAAGGAAGGTTTCCACCTCACCTAAAGTCAGCAACGAAGGCTTCTCTGCTGTTGGTTTTGTGAGATTCATGGTGACAGAAACATGTGGACGTGAATTCACTCCGTTCTTGTCAATCCATTGCTCCTTATAGCTTGTCATCCAGGCACCCGACTTTTTCGATTTTCTTGGATGGAAATCGCAGTAGAGTACTGCCAAATATGTGTCATCCTTGTCGAACACCTCGTATGCCTCCACGTCGGGATGATAAACAGGAATGTCTTTGTTCAGCTTGAAACTGATACCATAGAGTTTGGTAGCCAAACCGAACACACCTTTTTTTACTTTCGATAGTTCGAAATAAGGGCGGAGCATCTCAGAATTGATATTGTAGTCACGTTCCTTCAGTTTGTTGGAGTAATAGCCGAAATCCCAAGGCTGCAATTCAAATTGTTCATCGCCAGTCATTTCCTTAGCCATCTTCCTCACTTCTTCCACCTCCTTCTTTGCCGTAGGCTTGTAGGCTTCCAGCAATTGGTTGAGCAAGTTGTAAACCGTTTCGCTGTTCTGAGCCATACGTTTCACGAGTGTGTAGTCGGCGTAGGTCTTGTAGCCCAATAACTGAGCAATTTCACGGTGATGGTTCACAATCTGCTTCACGATGGCGAGATTGTTGTTCTCGTTATCGTGTGTACAAATGGTGTTGTAAGCCATGTACATTTGCTTGCGCAGTTCACGTTTGGCAGAGTAGGTGAGGAAAGGTCCGTAGCTGTGTGCTTGAAGGGTGAATACCCATCCTTCCAAGTTTCTACTCTTGGCTTCTTCCTTTGCAGCATCAATAGCGCTTTCTGGCAAACCTTCCAATTCCGCTTCGTCTGTGATGTGCAGTGTGAAGGCATTCAGGTCCTTCAGTTTGTTTTGAGAGAATTGCAAGGAGAGAACGCCCAGTTCAGACGTGAGTTGACGATATTTTTGTTTATCTTCTTCGTTCAGATTGGCACCGTTTCTCACAAAACTATCATAGCTGTCTTGCAACAATCTCTGCTGCTCTTTTGTAAGCGAATTCTTATCAACATTCTCATATACCGCCTTCACACGCTCAAACAGTTTTTCGTTGAGTGTGATATTGTTTCCATGTTCCGAAAGGATAGGGGAGAGTTTCTGAGCGAGCTCATCCATCTCGTCGGTAGTTTCTGCACTGAGGAGATTGAAGAATACTTCTGTCACTTTCGACAGCAGTTCACCCGAATTTTCAAGTGCTTCTATGGTGTTTTCGAAAGTTGGAGTATCAGGATTATTGACAATAGCATCAATCACTTCGTCCTCCTCCTCAATTCCTTTCATGATGGCGGGTTCGAAGTCGTTGATAGTGATTTTGTCAAATGGAACGGTTTCGTGTGGTGTGTCGTATGTCGAGAAAAATGGATTCATATTAAAAATGCACCTGTCTTGCATTTTTTATTTTTACTTTTTACATTTTAATTTTAGTCCTTCAGGGCAAGGATAGCTGCAAAGTCAGGTATCTCTATCATGCCTCTGCTGAGTGTCGCCAATTTCTTCTCTTGCCATTCGTTCAGGATGCGAGAGATGTTGAGTCGAGTGCCATCTACGGCGTCAGCCAACGCATTCATCTTGATACGAATCGACTTTCTTCCTGTTTTTGTCAACATGTTATTGCGGAAATAGCGAATCACTCGTTCTTCCAAATCACTCGAAATGGGCAAAAGCAACGCTTGGTTTGCGGTTTGCAGTTTGTTGCAAACCATACTCAATAGGTTTGTTTTCACGATTTCGTAGTTGGAAATCAGATAATTAAGCTGCTTCTTGTCGATAGAGCAAGTATTGCCTTCTGTGTGGAATGAATAGGTGTGAGTATATTTTTGTTTCATGCCCCAGAGGTTCTCGGGTTCCAGCAAAAATGGAGAGTCGTTGATATATTCCGTAAAGAGCATGTCGTCTCCACGTCTGTCCACGCACAATTCACCTTTCAGCACATATACTATTTTGTCGCATCGGTCACCTTGATTCACAACAGTTGTCCCCTCTGGGTATTTGTTGAATTCAAACTTCACGTTTTCCAAAATCGCCATCAATTCGTTGATGCTGAGTCCGATGAGAAGAGGAAGTTCTTGTAATTTTTCGAACATAATTTTCTGTTTTTAACAATAATCGGTGCAAATATACATCTTTAATGAAGAATATACGCACTAATTTCTGTTAATTTTTTAAATTTTGTGTTGGTTTTTACATTAAGTAGCATTTGTTATATTTTCTTTCAATCTACCGACGATTCATTCTGCATGGAACGGTACTTTTTCAGTTCACATCTTCCAGTTGCAGACCTTCGGAATGCCAAGTTTGCAGATTTCCCTTCTTGTCGTTAAAGATGAAATAAGCCTGTAGTTCAGGATGCTGTTTCAGCACTTTCTGCGCCTCTTCCAGTCCCA
>OMTC01000103.1 GCA_900313845.1 uncultured Prevotellaceae bacterium | reverse complement strand
TAATGAAAAATCAGTGTTCATCTGATACATCTGTGGTTAAAAAAACTTGCGAAACTTTAGTGAAAATGACTAACGCTATAGATTCGTGTAAATTCGAGAAATTCGTGGTTTAAATCAACTTTAATATACTATTTTCTTGGTGATGGATTTTCCGTCGGTGGATTGGTGGTGAATGATGTTGATGCCGGGGTGGAGAGTGGTGGTACGACGACCATCGAGGGTGAAGATGGCGGTGGAAGACCCCTCCAGCTCCCCTGAGAGGAGAGAGTTGAGTTGGTTGATGCTGGTGAGAACGCCTGCGGTTGCTTTTTTGCTCAATCCACCGTATTCGTTCACTGCTTGCACTTGGTATGTGGCAGTGGATGAGTAGTCGTAGGAGGTGTCGGTGGTGAATCCGATGACCTGTCCATCGCAGGTGATGACGTAGCAGATGGCATAAGGAACTGCTTCCCATTCTATCTTGTTGCCGTCGCTGTTAATCGTCACTTGTGGTGCATCGCAAGCTTCACAGAGAAGGTCGGGTTGCCAGTTGTCGTCGCCACCCATCACGTTCTTCAGCGTGTATTGCGCTGCTTCTTCAGCGGTGAGGTGGTTCTTGGCAGTGCCATAGACGAGGTGGGCTGTGTATTCAGCCTTTTCGGATGAGGAGAGTTTGTTATAGTCCGATGTGCTGATTTGGACAGATTCGTCGGTGGTCTTGAAGTAATAATCCGTGTAATAATAGGTGTCGCGACGCTGAGAGAGGTCGATTGGATTGCCGTCGGCATCCACGGTGTTGTAGTCAGCCCAGATGGCAGGGAGTCCTCCCATGGTAGGATACCAGCCGGCAGCAGGTATATTGACGAAGGTCTGTGTGTTGATGAAGACGGTCTTTGGCTGGTTGTGCCATGGACGTCCGAGCCAAACGTCGGTGACTGTGATGCCCTTGCGAGGACGGATGATGTTGTTCATGAACACATATCCCCACTTCACGTCGGCTGCATGGCTTGGTGCGACGATGTAGCCACCCGAAGGTCGGTTGATTTCGATGGTGTCGCCATCGAGATAGACATTGCCTGAGTTGTAGATGAAATCGACAGCTCCTTCGATGAGGGAGTTCTTGATGTAGTGGCGATTGTTGGAGGTGGAAGTGGTAATCCATGTGTCTTGATAGGAGAGGAGTGCCACGTTGTTGAGTGCCACGCGGTCGGCCACGGTGTTGAGCGCCAGTGCCTGTGGTCCTGCTTGCTTCTCGTGTCCGTAGGAGTTTTCGAGGGTGATGTTCTCGAAGAAGGTGTTGGCACCCTTCACTACGACTGTTGCTCCTGGGTCCACGCTGTAGGCATTATCGCCACCGCACAGACGATCGTCGTAGATGACAGCCTTGTCGCGGTCCTGACCAATGATATGGAGATATGGTTTTGTGGATGGTATGTCGATGTGCTCATGGTATCGTCCATTCTTCACGAAGATGAGCCAAGGCTTGGCACGTCCTGCTGGTGCTGCATCGATAGCTGCTTGAAGGGTGGTGTGGTCGCCTGTGCCATCTTGTGCCACAACTGCATCGTAGAGGCGTGGCTCTGGTTGCTGTCGCTGCATGGTGGTGAAGTTGATTTCTGTGGCAGCTACTGGTTTTCCGCTACGGCTGAGGAGCACGCCTTCTGGCATGGAGAAGGTGTAGTTGGTGGCGTATTTCAGTCCACTATACTTGAAGATAGCGCTCTTACCACTGATGACAGGGGAAATCTCTTCGCCATTGAGTGTGGCATTGCCTGAACCAGCCTTGATTTTATTGTCGTAGGTGAGGATGATGGAACCATTGGCAGAAACGTCTGTGCCATTCTGTTCTGGTGTGGAACTAACGAGTGTTGCCACTTCGTCGGCAATGGCACCTGCATCGGCAGTGACAAAGATATCGCCAATGCAAAGACCGTCGTAGTCGCTGGCGTTGCCCACTTTCTCGGATGTGGTATCCCCCATCCAACGTACATAAACGCGACTTTGCTCGTTGGCTTCTGCTGGCAAAGAGAATTCGCCGTCGGTCCAGCCTGATTGTAGATTGAATGTGCCAATGTTGGTGTAGTTCTCACCATCGATGGAGTATTCCACATTGTATTTGCTCCAGCTGTTGTAGGTGATGCAGAGTCCGTTCGACACCTTCACGTTGGTGTAGCCCTTGGTGGAGAAAGAAATCTCGAAGTAGTAGCCATCTGTCAATACCTTCCAAACGCGTGCTCCCCAGCGTCCATTCTCGGCTCCGTTGTTCACTCCACGAGTGAGCCAGCTGGTGGTGTTGCCTGCTGCGTTGCGGAGGGAGAGGAGACCTGCGTTTTCGGAGTCGCTCTTGTAGTCGGCTGCACGCTGAGAATTAGGCTGGTCGTTGTAGAGGTCCCAACCCACGATGTAGTCGGCGGCAGAGAAGTGGGCAGTCACATTCTTCTCGCCATCCATCTTGAGGTCGGCTTCGGAATCGGTGCCTTGAGCATCGCCTTCCCAACTGGTGAAAGTGAGAATCTTGTTGTTGATGGCAGAGAGCTTGACGTCGGTGCCTTCTTCGTAGTAGTGGGTTCCTTCGACGATGTTGCCTTCAGGCTGGAACTGCACGAGGTTAGGGTTGGCACCACCCTCGAGCTTGAGATTGAGGGCATAGACGTTGTTCTTGGTGTAGTAGGCAATGAGTGATGTGTTTTCACTGATTGCGAAGGAGTAAGGATTATCGGTGGTGATGGTGTTGCCCTCGGCATCTGTCCACTCCTGGAAGTGATAGCCGAAGTTTTCGGTGGCAGAAACGGTGATGTTGGTTCCTTCATCAAATTCACTGCCCACAGGGTTGCTCGACAAACTACCTGCCCCTTCTATATTCGATTTCAGGCTCAGCGTGTAGCTTGGCACGCTTTCCACGGTTCCGACAACATCGCCCACGACAAGGACTTCTCCAAATCCATATTCCTTGTTGCTTGCGAGCTTATAGACCTTGATTTTCAATATGAGTCCGTCGCTTCCCACGGTGATGCCTGAGAGGTCGTAATGGCATGCCATGAATTCACCATCGTTTCCTCGGTTAGGGTTGATGCCTGTAGCCAGGGTTGTTTCGGTTCCGTTGGTGATAGCCACTACGTCGAATGCACCACCATTGGTTCCCCAACGAGCGGCATTGAAACTAAAGGACTTAGGAGTGAAGGTGATGCCTTTCTTTGGGATAATCGTGAAGCTGAGTGCATCGTCGTCGTTCACCGCTGCATTGTTGTTGGCGGGCTTATAGAGGGTCTGATGGGATTCTGCCACGCTGCGCTGTGTGCTGACGGTGAGTGTTCCGTAATCGAATTCTGCTACGCTGAACAAACCTGGCTTGCTCACTTCGGCTGCTGTGGTGTCGTCGGTGCCTTTGCCTAAAGGCCAGGAAAGGGTGAAGTCTTTCTCGTCGGCACTGATGCCTCCTTCAGCCACCTCTCCATTGATGGTGAGGTAGTCAAGATTCCAGTTGCTCTTGAAGCCGTTGCCAGCAATGAGACGAAGGATGACTTTCTCCTTGTTGTTGGCAGAGAGCGAAACGCTGTTTTTGTTGTAGGTCCACCAGGTAGGAGCCGTCTTGTAAGCCCCTGCGTCGAACCATGTGTTGCCTCCGTCGGTTGACACTACGGCTTCGAGCGTTGCCTCGTCGTTTGCTCCGTAGGCGCAGGCAAAATCCACACTGATGTTCTTGTAGCCAGTCGTTGGGAATTGCACCTCGTAATAGACATTGTGCTTGCTGGCATCGGTGTAGTCACTGATGTCGTTGGCTTCGACGTTCTCGATGCGGAGCACCTTGTTCTGATACCCATCGCAGAGTTGCCAGTAGCGACCTGTGGATAATGCGGTCATCACATAGTTGGCTGATTCGCCAACACATTCGTCGGGAGCATAGGTTGGTGCTCCATCCTTGAACCAAGTGGCAGCCACGTCGTCGCTGCTTTCGAAGTTCCAGTCTGCCAGTTTTACGCTCTGAGCCATTGCTGAAAGTGGCAATGAGGCTACGCAAGCAACCAGCATGTTAGTTAGGTAAGATTTCATGTTGATAAAGAATTAATATGGTTTAGGTGTCTTTTTGCCACTTTTCTCGGTTACATAGCTCGCTATGCGCCCTCAAAAACTGACAAAAATCCAATCAAATCAATTCAAAAATCAATCCGACATAATTTATAGAACCCACCTTACATTAAGGTACAATTATACCAACTTAGTAATTTTTTTCCGGTTGCAAAATTACTAAGTTTTTCCGATGGATTGGGGTGAAAAATGCATCAAAAAGGGGTGAAAAACGCATCAAATGCTTCGAAAATCCGTAGGAGATTGACCTACGCTTTGTTTGAAGCAGCGGCTGAAATATTTAGGGTCAGTGAATCCACAGTCGTAAGCAACTTCAGCGATGGGCTTTTGGGTTTGTTGCAAAAGTTGACAAGCTCGCTTGATACGTGCTTCGCGAAGGAAATCTTGTGGAGTGATGCCCATCAGGTGCTTGATTCGTCGCTGCAGTCCGCTTCGGCTGGTTGCGAGGGCATCCGCCATGTCGCCTACCGATATGTCTGAATTGCTGATGTGCTGTTCAGTAAAACTCATCAATTGTTGCATGAAACGTTCGTCCTCTTCGTTCAATTGAGGTATTGGAACCGTTTTTGTCGATGTCGATTCCTCTTCCTTCGTTTTTTCTTCCCGATTCAGAAGGGCAAGATAGGCTTCGAGTGTTTCTTGTCGTTGTCGGTTGATACGACGTATATAGAATAAGGTATGGACCACCACTCCAATGATGGCAAGAGAAAGACAGACGATGAGCAGGATAGCCCAAGGAGTTTCCCAGAAAGTGGGTTTCACGATGATGGTCAGGCGCCGCATGTTGTCCACCCATGTGCCGTCAGCGTTGGTGGAACGGATGAGTAGTTGGTAAGTGCCTGGTTGCAAGTCGAGCAAAGTCACGGAATGGTCAAATCCGATGTTGTTCCAGACGTCTTCGTCGTTTTCCTTGTTGAGGGAGAAAGCATAGCGAATGCGGGATGCATCGCGGTAGTCGAGTGAAGCAAACTGAATGGTGAGGCTGCGTTCCTCGGGTGAGAGCACCAAGCTGTCGAGGTGGTTCACAGCTAAGCGTGAATTGCCATTTTGAATGCGAATGGCAGTCAATGCAATAGGAGGGACGTAAGGAACATGCTTCATTTGTTGTGGATCCAAACTGAAGGCGCCTTCCATCGTGGCAAAAAGCCAACGCCCGTCGTCGAGTGGGAGCGGATGTACTTCGCAGAATCTGTAAGGAGCATTGAAAAACCAACGGTCGAGCACCGTTGCTGTAGCGTCTTTCAGATGGTAGTCCATGAGTAGGCAATTGCTCGTGATAAGTAAACCGTCAGGACTTGGCATCAATGAGATGGCAACGTCGGATGGCCATTCACTACGTAATGGCAAACGTTGGAAACTCAGTGTGTCGGCTAACAGGTTCTTGGACAGGATTTCCACCACACCACCGCTTTCGGTACTTATAAACATTCGCCCATCCTTCTCCAGTATGTCCATGGTGGCATTGCAACTAATGCTGGAGGGACGATTCACTTCTTTCCGATGCCGATGGAAATGGATGCGTTTGATGTCTTTTTCGATTTTTCCCACGAGAACACCTTCCGTAGTGGAAGTGGCAAGAAGTATGTCGTCGGAGGTGATATGTAGGAAACGTACGCGTACATCGTTCTCAAACTGGCTCACTTTCGATTCCTCGGAAAGGGAATGGCGACAAAGAATGCCTCCGTGCAATGTGGCAATCCAAAGTCGATGGAAACGGTCTTCCTTGATGTCGTAGATGTCGTTGTTGGGAAGGTCTGCGATGTGTTGAATAGAAAAATGCAGTGGAGATGATTCACGGAGTCGGAAGAGTCCATCGGGTTTGCTCCCCAACCAAATGGTTCCATCGCTACTCTGCGTCATGCAATAAATCGGTGAACCGAAAGACGTGTATTGCTGGTGGATTTTGCCATCGGCAGAGAGGTAGCCTAAGAGCTGAAGTTGGGAATCGAATATTCGTAGTGTGGCATCTTCCTTGGTGGCTATCCAAATGCGTCCTTCTTGGTCGCGAGCCATGCAGCGAACTTGTGCTACCTGTTGCTGAGGCAGGACATGAGCAGGTTGGTGGATGGGGCGTAAACGGAACACGGCATTCTGATGCAATTCCCATCGCAAGCCTTGGCGGTCGATGAAATCGATGAATTGTCCGTTGAAGTGTCCCCGATGATCGCTTTGGTGCAGCAGGTCCTCTGCTTGTTGACACTCCGTAGAATCGCTGATGTGGCGAAAGCGGTAGCTATGCAGGTCGAAAAGCAGCAAATCATCGTCCACCTTGCAGTAGATATTTCCATCCTGAGCTAACCAAATGTTGCGGAATCGGTTGCTGGGCATGTCCCAGTCTTCGCTGGCTTGAGAGTGGATTCGCTGAAACTCGTAACCATCGAAACGATTGAGTCCGTTCCACGTGGCAATCCATAAGAAACCGTCATTGTCTTGTAGTATTTGTGAAGCATGTCCATGCGAAAGTCCCGCATCCTCGTCGAATTGACGGATGTCGTATTCATCGTCAGCATGCAAAGCAAGACAGCATTGCAAGACAAGCATTAAACAGATGGCTCTCATTTAACGTTCAGTTGGCAAAAAGGATTCGTTTTCTAATAGCGTATTTGGTTTTTAATCTCAGGGATGGAGAGTTGGGATGAGGAAGAGGAACTATCGGAGGCAGAGCCAGCGAAACTGACAGGATGCGCTTCGCCTCTCACCGTTTTGAGTAATTGGCGACGAGAGATGGTGACGGGTTGCACCATGAATTCGGGCACGTTGAAACTCTTGAACAACTGCTGATAGAACTTGGTGGATTTCTGAGGGAGGACAAATGGCTTGTGCGCAGTGCCATTCTTGTCGAAATAGCAGATGTAAGGACGCGTGTAGTTGCCATCATCGCGACGTGAGGAATAAATAATCCATCGCCCGTTTGAAGACCAAGTGTGGTAGCTCTCTGTCTCTTCGCTGTTGGCTTCCTTCAGCGCATAGATGCTGTCGGTTTCCAAATTCATCACCCATAGGTCGCTACTCTTGTGCCAGATGTGGAAATTGCCATAGTCGGCGAGTCCGAAAAGCAGGTATTTACCATTGGGCGAGATGCGAGGAAGGGATGCACTCTTGCCCATCTGTCGAGCGTTGAACACGGTGTCGGCTACGGTGAATTGCATCGTCTTGGGGTTGAACCTACGCTTGCAGATGTTGTATTTTAGGCTCTCGTACGCGCTATCGAGTTCGGCATCGATATTGTCCGACTTTTGCACGTAGTGGGCGGATGTGTAGTAAAGCGTGGAACCATCAGGACTCCATGCGGGGAACGACTCATATTCGTCAGCCAAAGCAGAAACGGTGAACACACGGTTTCGGTCGATGTCGTAGAGCACAAGGTCGCTACCAAAATCGATGACTTCGATTTTCTGTGGGTCGCGGGTGTGGAAGACCTGTCCAGTGGAATTCACGGAATAGGCGATGAGGTTCTCTGTGGGATGCCAAGCGGGATAGACACCAGCCGAACGGGTGCTGTCGGTCTTGAGATTCACCTTCTGCGCCTTGCCGTTCTGAACAATCACTGTTCCGCCAAAGGTTTCTCGCACATGCATCTGCCATTCGTTCGAACGATTATAATTGCGATAGTTGTGGCAATTCACGCATTGTCCCTTGTCGCCATCGCTCAGCGGTTGATTGCTATAAATCACCTGCTCGTCGAAATTGGTCAGATTCCGTTGGTTGATAGAGATTTGTTCGTAATCCACGTAAGAAGGCTCAATCAGTCGGTATGAAATCCATTCGTCGATGTCCTCTTCAGCCACTTCCATGCTGAGAGTTTGGCACTGCATCCATGCATCACTTCGCTTGAGAAACACATCCACCTGCAATGTTCCTCCTCGATTGGCATTCAACAGCGAGTGCCACTTGTCCACAGCTATTTGCACTTCCTTCCCTTCCACGATGATGTCGTCTCCTTGTTCTCCAAAAATGCGAGTGACATAGGCGTCCGCTTCGTCCAGAATCTGAAAGTTGAGTGGGGCGATATTGGGCGGAATCACCGTGCTTGAATAATCGGGGGTGATATGTGGCAATGAATCAGATTGCGAAGCATTTTGAGGAATATCTACAGAGCAACTGGCTAAAGCCAAAATCAGGAAAAGAACGGCTCCGCCACGAAGCACTGGATTCCTCCAGCTCAACTCTCCTGAAATGGGGAGAGAGTGGGCGAGGGGAGAGGCTACTCTGCTGACAAACTGTTTTATATGGTGTGTAATCATTGTTTCTGTAGCTTAGTTCGTTTTCAGTCCTTTTACGAAGAAATAGTAGTACCAATAGGTGTCGCCGAAGGATGGTTTGAGCAGTTGGGCATTGGCTTCGTCACCCCTGCTGCTGTTCATTTCTGATTCCTGTACCAGTTTCATGAAGCGTTCCTTCACGTTCTGGTCAATCGGCAATTTGCTGATGTCGTATTTGTTTTCCAAAGCGGAAAAGAGTACTGCTGCTTCCTGGTAATGCAAAGGGATGTGGTCGCCAAACGTAGGGAGTAGGGCGAGGAAACGTGCCCAGAATCCGTTGATGTCTTTCAGAATCATGTTGCACTGCAACGAGAGTTCCACCATCTCGCGTGAACCTCCCTCTGTCAGCGCAAAACTATTCAGTAAATAGACTTCAATCAGTCCTGCGTCGCCATCCAACAGGTTGTTGTAGTTCATTAAACGCTTGATGCCTTGCATCTCTGCATCTTCCTCCATCTTCTGAGGATGGTCAATATATGCCGAGTATTTTTCCACGAAATCCCCTCTGAACGGTGCGTCCTTCAACTCGGTCAGATACTTTCGAGCCAAGTCCGTTTCCCCATTCATCAGTGCGCATTTTGTCATGTATTGGAGATAGGTAGGGCGCAAGCCATATTCCACCATGTCCTCCATGCACCAACGGTAACTATAGTTCACCTTTCCGTAGTAATAATAGAGCTGTCGAGCAGCCATCAATCGCAGGTACTGATGTTTTCTCGCACTTTTGTATTCCGCATCGCTATCTTCAAACTTGAACATAGTTTCGGACGAAGTGCCTAATTGTTGCAGCGCAAGGTTCCTAAACAGTACTTCTGCACGAGTAGGTGGCACTTCACTATTCCTTGCTACATCCACAACCGCTTGCCAATCGCCTGCATCCACAGCTTGCGACATTTTCAGAATGTTCTGGAAGTTCTTGTCTTTTCCACTAAATAGAAAAACAAGGATGCTGAGCGCTAATAGAAATGAAGAATGAAGAAGCCCCCCTCCTGCTCCCCCGAGGGGGAGGGAAGAGCGTGAAGCGTGAAGTGTGGAGCGTGAAGCGAAACCATCCGGATGGCATTCTCCTCCCCTCGGGGAGGATGGGAGGGAGCTTGGGGAGCAAATGGCACATAAAACCACTGTCGCTATCGCAATCATCACAGGAATCCACAACTTCCATTCCTCGTCTTGCCAGTAGTAGTCGGGTAGGGGATAGAGATAGATTTGACTGCCTTGCATGGATGTGTAAACAAAGTTGAAGTACAGCAAAGGCACGGAAATTCCCAGGATGATGGCAATAAGATTGAAAGCCCAGTCCTTCCAGTTGTCTATCAAACAAAGGAGTAATGCGAAAAGTGCGTAGAAGCCAAACAGAGGATAGCCTACAACAGTGAGCAACACAAGGTGGGTCCATTTCCACCAAGTCTTGTGATATGCTTTCTTTGCCCACACAAGAAGAATCGATACAATCAGTCCGATAGGCAAAGAAAAAACGGGTGCTGGCGATTTGAGCACATAAATCATATAGCCCAACTGGGTGTAGTTGAGAATCGTCATCATGGAAGGAACGAACGCCAATACTTGCCATCCCCCTTTTAGTCGGAAAACTCGTACCACCAAAGCTGATAGTATGAGCAGTGCAACGCCAAATGCCACTGCCCCCAACCACGGTTTCACCATCCAGCTCGCCAATCCACATGACACCCATGCCACCACGCTTCCGCTCCTACTCAAGCAAATGCGGAAGAACCCTTCGTTCAGATAGAACGGATTCAAATCCGCCGTTTCTATCAAGTACTCTGGACGGAGACCAATGGTAAGGAAAAGGGTGACTATAGTAAATAGAAATGAAGAATGAAGAATGTAGAATGAAGAATAGTCGCTTCGCCGTGCTAAAGGTTCTACATTCTTCATTTTCAACTTTTCATTCTTCATTCTACTCCCCTCGCCTTTCGGAGAGGGGTTGGGGGTGAGGCTTTTATTCTTCATTCTTCATTCTTCATTTAATAAACTTTCTGCCACCCACAATATAAATGCCTTGCTTCAGTGGCTGTGAGAGTGAATCAGCGATTCGGCGTCCATAGATGTCATAAACAACGGTTGGGTCATGGCGTTGTTGACCTATAGTTGAAGCCGTAGGAGCTTCTATGCTCATAGCCAATTCAAACTCCTCTATCTTTCGTCGGTTTTCCTCCCGATATTCCCTCGAGAAAAGGTCTGCTTCCTCATACTCGGGATGCTTGTAGGAATCGGTGCCAGCATAAGTAGAGGAACCAGAGACCGTGAAACACTTGCCATCCTCAGCATTTTCGATGCGATAATAGCCATCTTCCTGCAATACGAATCTCCAGCGTTGTGCTGTTCTGTCGGATTCGCTTTGCAAGCGCATCGTACCAAACACACTTTCGAGGAACTTCCCCGACGATACTTGTCGCAACTTGAATTCGTAAGGATTGTCCGTCTTGATGATATTCCATACCACGTTCTGCGTCGTGTCGTCGTTCTCCAACGAAAACGAATTCTTGCGCGAGAGCACACGGTCGGAACGTCGCTCAATGAGTAGGTATTCACCATCGTCAGTGATATTCTTTGCACGCTTGTAACGGTACATATCGTCAAAAACTGACAAGTCCCATGCATCGTACCATCGCACAGCAGGATAACCCGAACGCACGCTCAAAGGTAACCACACGTACTTGGAACTTGCCACGTTGCCCGAATTCCATCGGTCGCCCATATAGATGTAGGCATTTTCCTTGCCTTCCACCTTTATCACGTACGTGCTTTGGCTCGTATAACTAGTGTAGCCCCCTTCGTCCTTGCAAAAATTCTCGCCGTAGCTATAGTTCTGCATGTCATCGTAATAGTGCTTCCATTCGCCCATGATGTCCTGCGTGTAGGCAAGTCGTCCCGCATTGGGATCCCATCCTGTGCATCCCGAGAACAGTCCGAAATACGTATCACCCACTTTGAAGATGGCTGGAGCCTCGTATTTGTCGCCTTGCAAAATCTTTGTTTCTGTGGTGGTTGGAGAGAGATAGTCGTCGCTCATCAGCGTCACC
>OMTC01000331.1 GCA_900313845.1 uncultured Prevotellaceae bacterium | reverse complement strand
TCCAAAGGAGCGATTGGCTTCATCCGAACAAATGGTTCAGATAATCCCCACATGCGATTGGCTTCATCCGAACGAAAGCTTCTGATAATCCCCCAATGCCCTGCACTGTTTAGAGCTTTAGTTTTCGCTGCAATCAGGTGCTGCCAAGTTGAATAAAGCACAAATCTTTTGAAAAATTTCTCCAATTCAGGGAAAAACACTACCTTTGCATCCGCAAACTGCGCTTGTGGCGAAATTGGTAGACGCGCCAGACTTAGGATCTGGTGTTTTACGACGTGCAGGTTCGAGTCCTGTCAGGCGCACACACCTTTTGGGGATAACTAATTGATATTCACATCGTTAGTTTTCCCCGTTTTTTGTTTTTGTCAACCGAATGTCAACCGAAATATTTTTGACGCCTTTAGGAGATGGATTTTCACGAAAAAAGCTATCATTATGCTGTATAGGCACAATGATAGCTTTTGCGGTCTAAATAGGGATTATTGAAGTAGGAAACAGCGTTTATTTCACCAAATATTTCTTGCTGTTTCGAATATAGATACCTGGGGCGGATGGTGTGTCGGTGCGCTGACCTTGCAGGTTGTAGCCATTCGAGTTGGCAGCTGGCACTTGGCTTTGAGTGGACTTCACGCCAGTTGCAGTGCCTGTCTTTTCTGCAAATTCCTGTTGAGCTTTTGCCAACTGCTCACGGAAACGCTGATTGCCTTGTAGCTTTGCATAGAGGACTGAAGCTCCCAAACGACCTGCATCCACGTCGCTCTGCCAGTGGTAACCGGCGATGACGCGACTCTGTCCATACTCGTAGCCACGAGCCAGTATGGAGTCGGCAGCAGCCGGGTTGATGTCGGAGAGCAACAAAGCCATTGTCCAGCCGAGAACAGTATGACCCGAAGGGTAGGAACCGTTGGTGCGGTGCTTCTCCTCTTGCTCTGGCACGAGGGTTGGCTCGTTGTAGTACATGAATGGACGCCAGCGCATGTATTTCTGCTTGGCACGGTCGCTGATACTGTCGCATGTAGCACCCACATCCTGCAGAAGGGTGTAGAGTTCAGGGGTGTCTTCCTTTGTGATTTGAAGTCCCAGGATTGGGCAGAACTCCTGAATGATGGTTTGCATGCCATAGTCGGCATCACGAATTGCCATATCAGCGCGTTCTTTGTTTTGTCTTTGACGTTTACCCCAAAGGTATTGTGTTTGGTCGGCAACGAATCGTGCAGATTCGAACTCAGGTGGTGGTGGCAGGAAGTTCGACATGTCAGGCAACTCAGCCTGGGTTAAATACGCTTTACCATTCTTCTCGTCTCCGTCTGCGAAGACAGTCATTGTGCCGCAAATCATGAAGATGGCGGCGAGCATCCATTTGCTCAATCGATTCATAATTACTAATTTTTTTTGTTTGTTATAATACTTGCATTGGGTGGCTCCGTTCCTCTCTTGGAACTTAGCCATTATCTGACGCATCTGTTTCATGGACTTCACTTTGTCCTTGTTGACCAATCCAAGAACAAGACCAGCCCCAACAAGTGCGCCACAAGTACCTTCCATGTTTCCCATACCGCCACCGAATGCTCCGGCAATGTTCATGGCTTCATCCTCACTAATCCCTGCTATATCGGCATAGGTGTGAAGGATGGCTTGGGCACAGTTGTGGCTATTGCACCTTTTCTTCTCAGCTGCTATCTGTTTTCTTGTTTCCATATCTTTCATTTTTTCTTACTCTTTACTATTTCGTATGACTGCCGTACTAATGCTTTCAAGTTTTCATCGGATAAGTCTAAGTTTGGTTGAACACTTATCCAATATCGTTTATCCCCATTGAATGGTTCACTAACAGCTTGATACATTTCCTTCAGTTCTACGATTTTGGTTGGGTCGCACTTGATGGTTATGTTTGAGAATTCATCAATGTTGAAGTAGCAGAACATGTGGCTGTTGATGTAAAACACAAGAATTGTGTACTTCCCTCTTGAAAACTTCTCAAAGGGTGTAGCCTCAGTCACATCGGGCAACGAGAGGCAGTAGTCACGAAACTCTTCTACGTTCATCTGTATAGCAGATAACCGATAAGTGCAAGTTGAATGATAATGATGGCTGGTACACCATATTTAAACTTTTTCTTTTGGGTCTTATGGTGCCAGACATTCATTCCTATCCATGCACCTATGCTTCCACCAAGTATAGCCAAAATCAATAACGCTGTCTCTCTGATTCGCCACATGGATTTCTTGGCTTTCCACTTGTCGATGCCGAACGTGAAGAAAGTAGCTACGTTGATGACAGCGAGATAGACAAGGACGATTTGTAGGAGGTTCAGATTTTCCATAAATTATATTGGTCATTTGTTTCTTGTTGGCTACAGAAATACTCAAATGTGCCAAGTCGTTTTTTTATCGTGATTTAGCAAAAGAGCCATCCTCCGATGTGTGAGGGTGGTTCTTTCGTTGCTTCAATCTGTATCGGAGGGAAAAAACAGTGTGAAGTAGAAACGAAGAATAGGACAAAAGACACATGGGGTTATCCTCCGATGATGACGTCGATTCCACGTTTCTGGAAATGATGGGCACAACGCTTGAAATCATCTTCAGTAGGAACTGACATCGGGATGTTCTCGGGATTGTAGTGGGAGAACAATCGCTCGTGCTTATCCTTGCCCGAATCATGATAGGGCAGGAGGTGAACGGTTGGGGTGCTGGTTGCATGCTGACTGATGAATTCTGCCGTGCGCTCCATGTTCTCATCATCGGCATTCACACCAACAATCAATGGAATGCGGAAGAGAATGGACGGCTTTCCTTCTCCATCTCCCTCGAGAGAAGCCATGAGCATCTGAATGTTCTGCAAGATGGGTTCGTTAGGCACACCTGTGAAACGACGGTGCGCTTCGGAATCCATGTGCTTCAAATCTACCAGCATCAATTCGCAACGACTTGCCACACGTTTCACCACATCAGGGTGAGCGTAAAGCGAAGTATCTACCGTGCGATGGAAACCACGCCTCCCGAGCTCGTCGAGCAGTTCGCAAACGTAATCGGGGTGCATCAAAGGTTCGCCACCGCAGAGGGTGACACCGCCTCCGCTGTCCTCCATGATGTCGCGTTCCTTCTCCACTTCCTTCATCAGTTCTTCCATACTCCATTCGCGACCGCAAATCTCGAGTGCCTTCGTAGGACAAGCGTCGGGATTCTTTCCCCACACTCCATTGACCACACAGGAGTTGCAAGCGATGCAACGGTTGCGACGGAAAACAATCTGCGGTTCCGAACTCCATGATTCGGGGTTGTGGCACCACACACAACGGAGCGGGCATCCTTTCAGGAAAATCGTGGTGCGGATGCCTGGACCGTCGTTGATGGCATATCGTTTGATGTCGAAGATGTTACATCTCATCATTTTCGGTTCGTGCGATAATCTCGTTCTGCAGTTGTGGGGTCATGTCATTGAAATAGTCGCTGTAGCCAGCCACTCGCACCAATAGGTCCTTATATTGGTCAGGATGCTTCTGTGCGTCGAGTAGGGTGGCGGTGTCAACGATATTGAATTGGATGTGATGACCACCAAACTTGAAATAGGTACGTACGAGGGAGGCAAACTTCTTCAGGTCTTGTTCGCGACGCAGAAGGTTTGGCACAAAGCGAACGTTGAGCAGAGTTCCACCACTCTTGGTTTGGTCGAGCTTTCCGAGTGACTTGATGACCGACGTAGGCCCGTGGGTGTCGGAACCATGAGCAGGTGACGTACCATCACTGATAGCAAAATGCGCATGACGACCATTAGGCGTGGCTCCGCAAACAGAACCGAAGTAGTTGTGGCAGGTGGTGGAGAGCATGTTCAGATGTGTTTCTCCTCCACGTGTGTTTGGTCTGCCTTCAATGGCTTTCACGAGGTCCTCATAGACACGCACAGCAATGTCGTCAGCATAAGGGTCGTCGTTGCCAAAGAATGGTGTGTGGTTGCGGATGTATTGGCGCATGACTTCCTTTCCGTCGAAGTCGGCATCACAGGCTTCAATGATTTCCGACATGGTGTAGCGATGTTCTTCGAACACGTGCTTCTTCAGCGTAGTGAAGCAATCGGTGATGGTGCCGAGACCAGTGCATTGAATGTAAGTGGTATTGTATCGAGCTCCTCCGCTGTAATAGTCCTTGCCTTTCTCAATACAGTCATCGATATAGAGGCTGAGGAAAGTGGCTGGTGCATAGAGCGAGAACATGCGCTCGATGTAGTTGTTCACTGAAAGTTTCAGGTTGACGAAATACACCATCTGCTGATGCCAAGCCTCATAG
>OMTC01000328.1 GCA_900313845.1 uncultured Prevotellaceae bacterium | reverse complement strand
ATCAGTCGCTTACCTTTCACAGCACCCATCTTGTAGTCGGAAGGCTCAAACGACCGATGGCTCCACACCAGCGTACTCCAGTCCTCATCATTGATAAAAATGCCACGACGCTCCACCGAAGGACACTGCATCGAGGTAAAGCCTTCCTTGATGCTCAGTTGTTCTTTCCTCTCTGGTACGTTGTCGCCCCACCACACCCAGGGAGAAACCCCTGCCATGCGAGAAAGTTCCAGCAGCGCGTAAGCAGTACCTCGTCCGTTGTTGCCAATCGCATAAATCTTTCCATTTCGCTCAGCCACACAGAAAGCATCCATCTTTGCTGACAGTTCGTCCATATCGATACCCAACTTTCGGAGTTTCTTCACAATCGACTTTTTCGCACCATCTATTTGGTAAATCAGAATCTGCGATTTACCATTCTCACTCTGCTCAGCCGACATTCCCGTCGTCAGTTTCATGTCCGACACGAACATATCCGTTGCAATCCTCACCACAGTAGCAACATCCGTTTGATAGGAAAAGTTGACAGGATGGATTCCATCAAACCAAACCACTTCCTTTGCAGAGACAGGTAAGGAAATAGAATGTAGGAAAATCCAAACCGCAATCGATAAATAGTTAGAAAGTTTCATTTTTATTTGAGAGAATTTGTGTTATTTGTTGACTGATTTTTCACTTTTCACTTAACACTCTTCACTTTTCACTCCCCTCGCCCTTAGGAGAGGGTTTGGGGATGAGGCCTCTCTTTTTAACAAAATCTTTCCACGAAGAGTATTTCTTTTCCGACTGAGGAGCACCCATCTGAATGAAATGGCAATAGGCGGCAGCAAGGGCATCAGTGGCATCCATCTGCACCTCCATGTCCTCCGCACTTATGTGGAGCATACGTTGAAGCATACCAGCCACTTGCTCCTTCGAAGCGGCGCCATTACCCGTGATTGCCACCTTGATTTTTCGAGGCTCGTATTCATGGATAGGAATGTCACGGACGATGGCAGCAGCTATCGCAACACCCTGAGCACGTCCCAACTTCAGCATCGATTGCACATTCTTCCCATAGAAAGGAGCTTCGATGGCAAGTTCATCAGGTTTATATTCATCAATTACACCCGTCACACGTTCGAAAATCCTTCCCAAGCGAAGATAAGGGTCACGCATATTCTTCAAATTGATAACCCCCATCGCCAACATCTCAGCCTTGTTCCCAACAACACGCAGCACCCCATAACCCATCACGTTCGTGCCTGGGTCAATGCCCAACAGGATTTTCTCCGTCTTTCTGCTTTCCATCAATCAATATTCACGTTTAAAGTTTAACGTTTAAAGTTTAACGAAGTTAGAATCCTTTTATCCATTAAATCCCTGATTCTTTCTTCACTTTTCACTCTTCACTTAGAAAACCACTTCCATCATCGTAGGAAAACCTATTACCCTGTCAGTGAATACTTTCAGCATTTCCGCATGAAGTTTTGCTCCAACATCTGTGTACCAGCGATGAAGGGCTGCAGTATCTTCCGTTTCAAATTGCAGGGAGAAGCATTCCGTGTTCTCATCCTTGTGGGAAAGGATGCGCAAAAGGCGAGGATGGGTAACAGCACCTGAAGCAAGGGCAGCAGGAAGCATCACTTCATGCACATAGATAACAAAGTTCTGTGCCTCCGTCTGGGCAACAGTATAAGTAGTGTTGTAGATAATCATAGAGTCAAACTTTCCTATATTTCGTGCAAAGTTATAAAGAAAAATAAGAAAAAAGAAAAAGCTTTTCGTTTTCGTTACTGTTTCCGTTAAAAAAATGGCGTATCGTTAAAAAATACAAGAATTTTTGCAGGGCGGGAAAATATGCGTATCTTTGCATGATTTTTTGTAGCTATGCGAGGTTCAGAAACACGAACACGAGAGATTTTCAACAAGAATCCCATCGCTACCAAAACCATATAATGCTCATAAGGTCTTGAAGAAACGAATCTACATATTTTTCCTCATGCTGACGGCTGTGTTCACCATCGCACAGAGTGGGCGAAGCGACGGCATGGGAAAAACGGATTGCTTGCGCTTCGATGTGGCACCCGACTCTGTGGTACCTCAACGAACTGCTGAGCGAGATTCGTTGACGAAACCCACCCTCACCGAAGAGCAGAAAGCACTGGCTGAACTCGATTCCGTGAAACGGGCATTCGACCGTGAACACGGCATCGGCAACGACAGTATCGCACCGCAAGGCAATCGCTCCACGACGCAGCAGGGAAACGGCAGAGCGGTGCAATGGAACGATTCCATTGCCGCTGTGGAAGACTCCATCGCCAAGTCGAAGAAAGGTGCACTGGAGGACCCTGTTGCCTTCGAGTCGAAGGACTCGTTGGTGTTCTTCATGGACACGAAAAATGCTTACCTTTACGGCGAGGGCAAGGTGGATTACCAGAATGTGTCGCTGTCTTCCGATTTGATTCAGATGAACATGGACAGTGCGCTGGTGCATGCCGTGGGCGTGGAGGACAGTTTGGGAAATGTGCATGGAAAGCCTCTCTTCAAGCAGGGAGGCGACGAATATGAGATAGATGCCATCTCCTACAATTTCAAGTCGCAAAAGGCATTCATCTCGAATGTTGCCACGGAGCAGCAAGAGGGTTTCCTACGCAGTGAGGAAGCAAAAAAGGTGGATGACAAAATCATCAACATGCGAAGGGGAAGATACACGACTTGCGACGAAGAGCATCCGCATTTCTACATTGCGCTGAGCCGTGCAAAGGTGTATCGAGGCAAGAGTGTGTTCTCGGGGCCTGCCTGGCTGGTGGTGGAGGATGTGCCGTTGCCGTTGGCTGTGCCTTTCGCTTATTTCCCTTTCACGGATTCATACAGTTCGGGCTTCATCATGCCGAGTTATGGCGACGAGAGCACCCGCGGATTCTAT
>OMTC01000326.1 GCA_900313845.1 uncultured Prevotellaceae bacterium | reverse complement strand
GCGAAAGGGTTTGACCATCGTGGAGACGAAAGGCAAAATCAAGGCAGCCAACACCACCTACAAGACGAAATCCGAACCACTCGACACCTTGACACGCATTGCCGTGCTGGTGAATGGAACGACGGCTTCGGCTTCGGAAATCGTGAGCGGTTCGTTGCAGGACTTGGACCGTGCCGTGGTGATTGGTGCTCGTACCTATGGAAAAGGACTCGTGCAATCTTCGCGCGAACTGCCTTACAACGGAAGTTTGAAACTCACCACCAGCAAATACTATATTCCAAGTGGACGCTGCATCCAAGCCATCGACTACAAGTTGAAGCGTGACGGCAAGACGAGCAAGGTGCCCGACAGCCTCACCAACGTGTTCCACACCATTGGTGGTCGCGAAGTGAGAGATGGTGGAGGCATCAAGCCCGACATTGAAATCAAGCACGACACGATGGCAAACGTGGTGTTCTACTTAAGCAATGATGACGTGCTTCTCGACTGGGGAACAAAATACGCTCAGAAACATGCGGAAATTGCTCCTATCGAAGATTTTGAAATCACGGATGCTGACTTCGAAGAACTGAAGGAAATGGCAAGAGAAAGCGGTTTCAAGTACGATCGCCTGTCAGAGAATCGTCTGAAGGACTTACGCAAAGTGGCTGAATTTGAGGGCTATTACGAAGATGCGAAGGAGGAATTCGAGGCATTGGAGAAGAAACTTGAGCACAACCTAGACCGTGAGTTCGAGCGATTCAAGAAGGACATCAAGGAACTGATGGCACAAGAAATCGTGAAACGTTATTACTATCAGTCGGGAGCTCTGCAAGAAGCACTGAAAGCCGACGAGGACTTGGCAAAAGCCATCGAAGTGCTGGGCAGCGAGGAATATGACAAGATACTCAAAAAATGAAGAATGAAGAATGGCTTCGGCAAAACCGAAGCTTACAAAAAAATGTAGAATGAGCCGCGCAACTAAATTCAATCGAAATATGGGACTTGGCATGATGGGATTAGCCATTCTCATTTTCATTATGGTGTTTGGAATGTTGTATGTGTCATTCCGCAACCAAGAGGACAAGGCAAATGCAAATGAAAACGTGGTGGCTGGCGACAGCGTCACGCTGATTGACTATACAGAAGAAGACCCTGCCCTTCATCTTCCTGAAAAGGAATAGAGAGTTATAGCTGAAACAAATGTCGGTAATTACGCAAAATGAATCCTATAGAATACTATTTCAAATCAACACAAACCATTCGGAAAGTCAGAGCTTCCCTCACTCATCGGGAAGCGTTGAGAGTGGGTCCACTCTTCTTTCTTTTGTTCTTTTTCTCTTTATCATCCTCGGCTCAGAAGTGGAAATACGACTTCATCGTGCCAGATAACGGGGATTTTGTGCAAGCTATTCATGCTGCCAACAAACGCCCAGACAAGACGAAGCGTTTCCGCATTTTCCTTCGTGCCAAATACTACCGCATCAAGGGTGACCAAAATATGATAAAGGCTGTGGAGAACGGACAGGAAATCGAATTTCCAAGTCCAATGACAGTGCTCACGGCACCCAACACCTCGATTATCGGGGAAAGTGCGGGTAGCACGCAGATTGAGAATTGTCCTCAGCATGAAGGCATCGACATTACGAGTACACTCTTCTGCAAGGATGCCGACAGCACCTACATTCAGGACGTGGAACTATGGTCAAACTTCAAGAATGACGCCACCCTCTTTGCCAACCGTGCCGTGGCACTCAATGAAAAGAATTGCAAGGGAAACGTGCTGAAGAATGTGAGTTTGATGAGTACGCAAGACACGTACTACACCAACAATGGCGGAACGACCTATTTGGAAGACTGCAAGATAGCAGGAACGGTGGATTTCATCTGTGGTGGAGGAACGGTGTTTTTCAATCACTGCGATATTAGACTCGTACCCCGGGGAACGACAGGAAATCGCGACATCATTTGTGCACCTGCCACGGAAGCAGAACGAAAATATGGATATGTGTTCACGGATTGCTACATCGATGGTCCTGAGCATCAGCGATGGGCATATCTGCTTGGTCGTCCTTGGCGCAATGCCCCACGTGCCGCATTCATCAATTGCTGCATGAACGTGGAACCCGCCAAACTCGGTTGGGGAGAGATGCACGGCAATCAACCTGCACTTTTCACCGAATTTGAAAGCACCAACGGACATTTCGAACTGCTCGATTTGAGCGGAAGAAAAAAGAGCTACAAGAATCCTGAAAATGTGGAAATACCTATCAAGTTTTCGCCTTCTCTCACCATTGAGGAAGCTGAAGAATACACCATCGACAAGGTTTTTCCTAATTGGCACCCACAGAAGGTGGCAGAGCAAATCGTTGCTCCAACGCTATACATGAAGGGACGTACCATCACATGGGAAGACATTCCCGAAGCAGGGTGTTATGCCGTGCTGAAAGACCGCAAAATCGTGGCTTTCACCACATCCCCCTCCTACTCCATCCCAGCTGGTACACGCGAAGGTAGTAGCTACACCATCCGTTGTGCCAATCAACGCGGAGGCTTAGGACTACCTTCTGAACCTATTACTTATCCACAAAGATAGAAACCTTCGCATAAGAATTTTCACCACAGATTACACAGATTTATCGGATTATTTTCGAATGTTTCTGACCATTACTCGGATTTTTTCAGATTTAACAGAAGAAAGCCCCGAAGGGCTTTCAAAAAATCCGTTTAATCTGTGAAATCTGTGGTTCAGAATCATCCCAAGTTATAATCCTTGTTTAGAACCCGTTAGCTTTCTTTTCCTTGATGCCGCTGGCTTCGATGACGTTGATGATGTAGTCACCCAGTTTTTCACATTCAGCAATGATATCCATGTAGTAAACACCCATCTGATAATCGTAGAGATGGTTGTTGATATCCACGATATTCTGGTTCTTCA
>OMTC01000324.1 GCA_900313845.1 uncultured Prevotellaceae bacterium | reverse complement strand
TAAAAAGAATAAAGAATAACGTTTAAAGTTTATAGTTTAACGTTTAACGAAGTTACTTTGCTAAGCGAAGACTACAAACGTTTAAAGTTTAACGTTTAACGAAGTTACATTTCTCCGCCAAAACTCAAAAACTCAAAAACTTAAAAACTCAAAAACTAATATATGACTATCGGTTACACAACAGGGGTATATGACTTGTTTCATATAGGTCATTTGAACTTACTGAAAAATGCGAAAGGAATGTGTGACAAACTGATTGTGGGTGTCACGGTTGATGAATTGGTTGCGTACAAGGGTAAGCAGTCGATGATTCCTTTCGAGGACAGAATTGAAATTGTGCGCAGTTGCAAGTACGTGGATGCTGCCGTGCCTCAGTACGACATGAACAAACTGGAGGCTTGCAAGAAGCTCGGTGCATCGTTCCTCTTCGTGGGGGACGACTGGTATGGCACGGAGAAGTGGCAGAACTATGAGAAGGAATTTGAGGAGGCTGGCATCAAAATCATCTACTTCCCTTACACGAAAGGCGTGTCCTCGACGAAGATTAACGAGGCACTCAACGCAGTGAGAAAACATAATTTGGAAGACGTGAAATAGAGTGAAAAATGAAAAGTGAGAAGTGAAAAGTGAAAAATTTCATTCTCTAAAAAAACAAACACTAAATAACGATTAAAAAATTACAAAGATGAAGGACAAAGATTTTTGCTTAAGCTCTTACATGGCTTATCGTTACATCTGGAAAGACGGCATGGATTTCTATGAGGGTTTTCGTCATGAGAATTTTCAGGCTATTCCAGATGAGGAACGTATTCCCGTGAAAACATCGGAGGACATCGACCGCGAAATTCAGAAGCAGGTGGATGCGCTCTATGAAAAATTCGACCATATCGGTATTCTGCTTTCGGGCGGTATGGACAGTGCCAACTTGGCATCATACCTGAAGCCTGGCAGTCATGCCTACACGTTTGTTTCGAGCACAGGCGTGTTTGATGCCGACGTGGAGCGTGCGAAGAAATACTGCAAGAAACTCGGTTTGCAGCACCACCTCATAGAAATCACTTTCGACGACTACAAGAACTACACCCCTATCGTGATGAGTCATAAGTGGGCACCTGTGCACAGCATCGAGCCACAAATCTACAAGGCTGCCATCCAAGCAAAGAAGGATGGCGTGGAGATGATTTTGGTGGGTGAGAGTGCCGACCTGATTTTTGGTGGCATGGACAAACTCATCTCACCTGAATGGACTTTCGACGCATTCGTGAAACGATATACTTTCCTCGACCCTGAACTGGTGCTGACTCATCCTGTTTCACAAGTGGAACTATTTGAACCTTATCGCCAAGGCGAGAACGGCATCGACGTGATGCGCTTCATGGACGATGTGTTTTCCATCGAGAGTTCGGGCAGTTATCTGAATGCCTTCGCTGTGGCACAACTGCCTTACTACGACCCATACGTTCGACTCGTGATGGCAGACCCTCTCGACATGCAACGTGTGCGCAACGGTGAACCGAAGTATTTGGTTCGTGGACTTTACGCGCTGAAATACCCAGAGTTGGAGATTCCATTCAAGATTCCAATGCCTCGCCCTGTGGATGCCATCTTCAAGGACTGGACAGGACCAACACGACCTGAATTCCGCAAGGACATCCCAATGGACACGCTGACAGGCAACCAGAAGTGGCAGTTGTGGTGCGCTGAGAGGTTCCTGGAGATTTTTGATTAGGGACGAGGTGAACGTTTAAAGTTTAAAGAGCCTCACCCCCAACCCCTCTCCAAAAGGCGAGGGGAGTAGAATGAAGAATCCTTATAAATCCTTCAAATCCCTGATTAAAAACTTAAAAACTCAAAAACTGAAATCATGCTGGACAATGCGAGTGATCAGTTGAAGGCGAAACTGCTGGAGACTCTGAAGTTTGCCAAGTCGTTCTTTGCGGAGCATGGCTTGCGCTACGTGGCTTGTGGCGGAACGGTGCTGGGTGCCGTGCGCCACAAGGGTTTTATTCCTTGGGATGACGACATCGACATCTACATGCCTCGTGCAGACTATGAGCGACTGATGCAGATGGATGATGTGTTGCGCCCGTTGGGGTATGAAATCGTGAACTATCACACGGAGGGGTATTACATTCCTTTTGGGAAGATTTCGCAGCTCAATTCCACGATTTGGGAATATGAGCGCTGGCCTTTCCTCATGGGTGTGTATATCGACATCTTTCCGCTCGATGAGTTTGACGATACGGACGAAAACATCACCGAATTGCAGTATGAGAGTCATCGCGTGTTCGACAAATATATGAATGCGCTGAGTCATTATTCGGCAAAGACATTCGGCAACGCGCTGCTGCATTTCGACATTCACTCGCTGGGGCTGCATGTGCTCAACTGGTATCGTAAGCCTCGCGCAAAACAGTATTTGCAGAAGTTCATTGAGTTGGAGAACAGTTACAAGGGGCATCATGGCGACAAGTGCGTATGCGTGACGCAGTGGGAAGGACGAATCTTCAAGAAGGAGTGGTTTGAGGATGTGATTGAATACGAGTTTGAGGATACCACCGTGACGATTCCTCGCGACTATGATGCTTACTTGAAATTGCTCTATCACGACTATATGCAACTGCCTCCTCCTGAACAGCGTGTGCCCCACCCTCACTATTATGTGAACCTGCATCAACGTGTCACGATTGAGGAAGCGAGGAAGGAAAAAGTGAGAAGTGAAAAGTGAGAAGTGAAAAATTAATTAAGAACGGAAATATCAACTTCCATGATTTCTCCCGTAGCCATATTCGTTTATAACCGAGTGGATAACACGCAACAGACGGTGCAGGCTTTGCTGAGGAACACCTTGGCAAAGGAGACGGACGTGTATGTGTTTAGCGATGGAGGAAAGAATGAGGAGTCCCATGACACGGTGATTGTGCTGGAGGACGACATCGTCACTTCTCCTTATTATCTTGAATACATGAACGAAGCTTTCGACATGTATCGGGATGAGAAGCGGGTGATGCATGTGGCAGGATTCACGAATCTGGACTTGCTGTCTTCTTCGAACGAATGGAAAGGAAGTGAAACGTATTTCACGCCTCACATGTCGGGATGGGGATGGGGCACGTGGAAGGACCGCTGGCAAACGCATTTCCATCATTATGAAACGGAGGAAGAGGCGTTGGAGGGCATGACAGAAGCGGACATCAATGCCATTCAGTATGATGGCGTATTTCCATGCTTGAAATCCCTGAAGAAGCGTCCTATACCTTGGGATATTTGTTGGGAAATGGAAATATACAAGGCAGGAGGACTCTGTCTGACACCGGCTCACACGATGGTTCGCAATATCGGTTTGCAAAACGGTACGCATTTCCGTGCTTACAGCATCTTGCAGCATTATGAGTTTGACCGCGAACCGCTTCAGCGCAAGTTGAAGCTTGAGAAGCAGGTGCCTGAGAAGAATGCTGTCATAGAAAATCTTTTCAAGGAAGCCATCCGCGACTGGGGCATTCGATATACTTGGTTGGGGAAGGTGGTGAGATGGGGGTATAAGAAAATCAAGGCTTCGGCAAAACCGAAGCTTACAAAGAAAGGCTTCGGCAAAACCGAAGCTTACTGAGAAAGGATGAGGATAAAACGAGGCTTCAAAGAAGGGTGTCGGCAAAACCGAAGCT
>OMTC01000396.1 GCA_900313845.1 uncultured Prevotellaceae bacterium | reverse complement strand
TGTTCGCTCTGTTGCTGAGCCAATGCCTCTTCCAAGGCTTGGTTCAAATCCATCTTCACATCGAGAGCCGTCAATTGATAACTTCCGAATCCCGTCAGCAATGCCGACGAGAGCAACAAACTAAAAACCACTATGGCAGAACGAGGAGACATTTTGAGTTTAAAGTGAAAAGTGAATAGTGAAAAATAGACATATCACTGCAAAAATACAGCAAAACGACGAATTCACCAAGGAATTCCCCACCAAATATGTCCGAAATTTCTCAATGTCAGTGAAATGTCAGTTTCTTGTCAGCCGATGTTTGCATCTTCTTCCCCTCTTTTCCCTACTTTTGCCGCATCAAATTTAATTTATTATGAACAATTTTATGATGAAGCTACTTTTAATTTTCGCTTTTCACTTTTCGTTTTTCACTCTTTCGGCTCAGTCCGAAAAGTCAGTACAACTCGATGAGGTAAAAATCAATTCAGCCCGAGTGGTGGAGAAACCCGACCGCAAAATCTTTTTCCCTACATCGCAGCAGTTGGAGAGTTCCACCTCGGGCTTCAGTCTCCTTTCCAAACTGTCGTTGCCTTACCTCACAGTGAATGAGGTGGCGATGACGATTACTGCACCTGCCACGATGGGAGGTGTGCAACTGCGTATCAACGATGTCGTTGCTTCTACCAACGACCTCCTATCGCTTGACTTACAGGCTGTTCAGCGTGTGGAATACATCGACCGTCCTGGTTTGCGCTATGGAGAGGACCTCGGTTTTGTCGTCAATATCATCACGCGTCGTGCCGAAAGTGGATATGTATTAGGCACTCGCATCGCTCAGTCCATCACCTCCCTCATCAATAATGATATGGTTTATGGCAAATATAATGTGGGGAAGAGCGAGTGGAGCATTGACTACAATCTTGCTTATTCCAATTTGAAGGGAACTCGAAACGAAGAACAGACAGACTATCGATTGGCGGATGGCTCCATCTATCATGTGCAGCGCAGAGACCTCTCACATCATACTCAACAACTCGGTCAGAATCTTCAGCTTCGTTACAACCTGAGTGACTCGCTCCGTGTGTTCCAAACGACTCTCCGTGGCAAACTCTCAGATGTCAAAAAATCCCGAATTCATCGGGAGATTTCCACGCCTGAAGGTCTTTCTTACGCTGACATTAATTCCCCTGATAAGTCCGCATCTCCTGCTCTCGACATCTACTTCTTTCGCCACCTCGCTCCCTGTCAGTCCCTAACTCTCAATGCCGTGGGTACTTACATTGGTTCCGACTACGACTATTCCTACAACGATTATGCTTTCCATACCGATGGTTCCGCCTATTCCCTCCAGACAGAAGCACTCTATGAGAATCATTTGAAGCCTTTCAATCTCTCCGCTGGCTTGCAGTGGAATCAGAAATATACCGACAATCGCTATACGGGTTCTGCCGTGGCTCAGACGGGCATACGTCGTGGCGATGTGAATGCCTTCACTCAAATCCAAGGTAGTTTGGCACAGTTGCAATACGTAGCAAACATTGGGATGTGTCATCAGCACTATCACCAAGGAGACTATCAGCGTAACAATCAGTTTTTCCGTTCCAAGCTGAGCCTTTCCTATCCGCTGTCGTCCTTTTGGTCCTTGAACTACGATTTCTCCTATAAACCCTATCTGTCCATCTTGGCAGCCACAAGCGATGTGGGAGTGATGCGGAACGAACGGGAAGTCAACTTGGGCAATCCTGACTGCCGTTCTTGTCGTCAGATGGAGCACACCCTTTCGCTCGACTATGAGTCGCCCCATCTCTATAATTCCTTCTCAGCCTTCTATCGTGGCAACCACCATGCCTACATGCAGAAAATCTTTCGCACTGCCGACAATCTCTTTGTTTTCACTCGTGCCAATCAGCGCGACATCAAGTTCTTCTATCTTAGCAACTACACCAACTATCAAATCATTCCTGACCACCTCATTGCCACCTTCAACATCATGCTGGCACGTATGTGGAACTACGGCGACGACTACACGCATTGCTACACCGCTTGCAACTACCAAGCCATGCTCCAAGCCTACGTGGGACGCTTCTCCTTCGATGCTTCTTTCGACAACGGCTACCGCTTCTTGGAAGGCGAATCGAACGGTATCAATGGTTCAGACCTCACCCTTTCTGCCACCTATAAGCACAAGGCAATGAGCCTTTCCCTTGCCTGCCAGGGCTGTTTTTCTTCCAACCACTTAGGCAGTCGCACCCTTATCCTCAATCGCGATGTGCATAAGCAGTTCACCTCCCGCTCCACCGACTTTGGCAACCTCCTCACCCTCACTTTCACTTATCGTTTCTCTCA
>OMTC01000301.1 GCA_900313845.1 uncultured Prevotellaceae bacterium | reverse complement strand
CTTTGCAGAAATTGGGTATCAAGAAGGACATCTACCACTGCAACGAGGGACACGCTGCTTTGTGCAATGTTCAGCGTCTTGTAGATTACGTGAAGAGTGGTCTTTCTTTCAATGAGGCTCTCGAAGTGGTTCGCACTTCTTCCCTCTACACTGTTCACACTCCAGTGCCAGCAGGCCACGACTATTTCGACGAGGCTCTCTTTGGCAAGTACATGGGTCAGTATCCTGCTCAGCTCGGCATCACTTGGGATGAGTTCATGGGTATGGGTCGTGTGAATCCAGACGACCACGGAGAACGTTTCTGCATGTCCACTTTCGCTTGCAACACAAGTTCTTGGGTGAACGGTGTGAGCTGGCTCCACGGTAAGGTTTCAAAGGATATGTTCAACGGCATCTGGAAGGGTTATTTCCCTGAGGAACTCGACAATGTGGGCTACGTGACCAATGGTGTTCACTTCCCAACTTGGGCTGCTTCGGAATGGAAGGCTCTCTACAACAAGAACTTCGATGCTAAATACTATAAGGATCAGTCGAATGCACAGCTTTGGGAGGCTATCTACAATGTTCCTGATGAGGAAATCTGGAAAACTCGCCAAGTGCTGAAGAACAAATTGGTTGACTATATCAAGCGTGCTTTCCGTGAGGATTGGTTGAAGAACCAGGGTGACCCTTCTCGCATTGTTTCTATTCTCGAGAAGATTAATCCAAATGCACTCATCATCGGTTTTGCTCGTCGTTTCGCTACTTACAAGCGTGCTCACTTGCTCTTCTCCGATTTGGATCGCTTGTCGAAGATTGTGAACAACCCTAACTATCCTGTGCAGTTCCTCTTTGCAGGTAAGGCTCACCCACACGATGGTGCAGGTCAGGGACTTATCAAGAAGATTTATGAAATCAGCCGTCGTCCTGAATTCCTCGGTAAGATTATCTTCCTTGAGAACTACGACATGAAGTTGGCTCGCCGCCTTGTGACAGGTGTGGATATTTGGATGAACACTCCAACTCGTCCACTCGAGGCAAGTGGTACATCTGGTGAGAAGGCTTTGATGAACGGTGTTGTCAACCTCTCCGTGCTTGATGGTTGGTGGCTCGAAGGTTATCGTGAAGGTGCTGGATGGGCTCTCACAGAGAAGCGCACTTATCAGAACCAGGAACAGCAAGACCAACTCGATGCAGCTACTATCTATGGTTTGCTCGAGAACGAAATTCTTCCTCTTTACTATGCTCGTAACGCTAAGGGTTACAGCGAGGGTTGGATTCGCACCGTGAAGAATTCGATTGCTCAGGTGGCTCCTCATTATACGATGAAGCGTCAGCTCGACGATTACTATACGAAGTTCTACACTCCACTTGCTGAGCGTGCTAAGATTCTCTTCGCAGACAACTACAAGAAAGCTAAGGAGATTGCTCTCTGGAAGGAACAAGTTGCTGAGCGTTGGGAAACTATCAACGTGGTGAGTGTGAAGAAGGACCCAATCGATGATGGTATCTTCGAGAGTGGTAAGCACTACAAGATTCAGTATGTGATTGACGAACAGGGACTTGACGATGTTGTAGGTTTGGAAATCGTTGTAACACATACTGACGAAGAAGGTAAGACTCACGTCACTGGCAAGTACCCACTTCAGGTGGTGAAGCGCGAAGGCAACAACTTCACTTTCGAAGGTACTTTGGCTCTTCCAAACGCTGGTGCCTTTAAGTTGGCTTACCGTATGTACCCTAAGAATGCAGACCTTCCTCACCGTCAGGACTTCTGCTATGTGAAGTGGATTTATTAATTGAAAAGTTAATAGTTGAAAGTTCTTTTCAGCATTATCTTTATCAATTAAAGAATAATGAAAGACTGCAGCATCAAATGCGATGTTGCAGTTTTTTTTGTGCTGTGAAATAGGGTTTTACGAAAAATAATAGTGGAAAGTACTTGAATATCGGATATTAGTTTTATCTTTGCAATATCAAAATCGTGATTGCTCGAAAAATTGAAATAGTTTGGTTTGCATGAAACATCTTTGCCACTACATTTTCGTTCTGCTTTTTGCCTTTCTTTTCGCTGCTTGTGGAAAGAAAACAGATGCTGTGCAGTTTCAGGCAGACGCAGATTCTCTTGTGGAAGCAAAGATGCAAGAAGCTATTTCGTTGCAAGAGAAAAATGAGCAATTGACGTCGGAGCTTTCTCGAGAGGATTCCCTCTTGGCTCGTTTTGAGGTGAGTGGTTCGGCTTCTGATAAATCGAAGCAAAATCCTACTACAGAGGAATCTACAGACACCGTGCCAAAACTCACACCGCAGCAAGTGGATAGTGTGGTGTTTCGATTGACGCATCACTATGGACCGAACTTCAATTTTGAGTTGAAAGCTGATTCCATGATACTTGTGCCTCGTGAGGGAGATTTGATTCAGGACACTTGTGTGGTAAGAAATAAGGACTTGCTTGTTGTGGCACAAATCAAACGGATAGAGGCAAGCGACTCCACCATGGAGGATACTTTCCTCATCAAAGTGGCACACGACCAAACGACGATGGGGTGGGTGAAAGAGTCGGAACTTTTGGAGAATGCTGTGCCCGACGACCCAATTTCCCAACTGATTGATTTCATGACGGGAAGCAGAGCCATTTGGATGAGTTCCTTGTTGGGATTCGGAGTGATAGCTTTCTTCTTCCGAAAGATGAGGAAACAGAAAATGTCGATTAGTCTCTCCGAACTAAAGGTTGTGGATCTGATAGAAATGGATTCCTTTTATCCTCCTTTGCTCTTGATTCTCGTGGCATGTGTGGCAGCACTCTATGCCAGTGTGCAGAACTTTGTTCCTGAATTTTGGCAAGAATACTATTTCCACCCTACGATGAACCCTTTGCTTTTGCCTCCCATCATGGCGGTGTTGGTAACCTTGGTTTGGCTCACCTTGATAGTGATTGTGGCGGTTGTCATTGAGGTGTATAACAATTTCTATTCCTTCCGAGGCATCATCTATTTGTTCGAGATTGCAGGTGTGTGCATGTTGGTTTACCTGCTCATTTCTTGGACCATACTCATCTATGTGGGTTATCTGCTGCTGCCGATTATCTGATTTATTATTATTTCAAGTATATTCGTTGCACGATGACTTGTGGACATTGTGGCAGAAAAATCAGGGAAAAAGGCATCTGCAAGCATTGTGGAGCCATCAATGAGTGACATATTTATGCTTTTTGAGCAAGAAATATGACATCTTCATCTCTTTTGTGGGAAATATTTTGTAATTTTGCAAGATATAACGTTGGCATCGGAGGTCTAAGGTCAAAGGTCTAAGGTCAAAGGTCTAAGGTCAAAGGTCTAAGGTGAACGTCATTTAAATTTTTATTTTTTAATTTTGAATTTTTAATTTAAACTATCATAGATATGTCAGAACAAATGGACTGGTCGAGTCTTGGTTTCGGATATCACAAGACAGACTATAACGTACGTTGCTATTTTCGCGATGGCAAATGGGGTGAGATAGAAACTTGCAGCGAGGAGACAATTCCTCTCCACATGGCTGCAACATGTTTGCACTACGGACAAGAGGCATTCGAAGGCTTGAAGGCTTATCGTTGCTCGCTTGCAATCCACCTGCCGTGGCATTTTGATGCCAGAGGTGCCTACTGAACTTTTCGAGGAAATGGTGAAGAAGGTGGTTCGCTTGAACGAGCGTTTCATTCCTCCTTACGAGACGGGCGCTACCCTTTATGTACGTCCACTGCTGATTGGCATCAGTGCTCAGGTGGGTGTTCATCCTGCAAGTGAATATTTGTTCATGATGTTCGTTACCCCAGTGGGTCCTTACTTCAAGGGTGGTTTTGCTTCGAATCCTTACGTGATTATTCGTGAACACGACCGCTCAGCTCCGCTTGGAACTGGTATCTACAAGGTAGGTGGCAATTATGCTGCTTCTTTGCTTGCCAACAAGAAGGCTCACGATTTGGGCTATGCTTGTGAGTTCTATCTCGATGCTAAGGAGAAGAAGTATATGGACGAATGTGGTGCTGCTAATTTCTTCGGAATCAAGAACAACACCTACGTCACTCCTCTTTCCACTTCCATCCTTCCATCCATCACCAACAAGAGCCTCATGCAATTGGCTGAGGACTTCGGCATGAAAGTGGAGCGTCGTCAGATTCCTGAAGAGGAACTGGAAACCTTCGAAGAGGCAGGTGCATGTGGCACTGCAGCGGTGATTTCTCCTATCTCATATATTGATGACTTGGAGACAGGCAAGCGCTACGACTTCGGAGAGAAGCCAGGTCCTGTTTCTGAGAAACTTTACACGCATCTCCGCAATATTCAGTATGGTATCGATGAGGATATTCATGGATGGACCACGGTGGTGATTGAATAATGGGGAAAGGTAAACTGGCAAAATTCGCCGACATGGCTCAAAACCCTCTTGTTGTGGAATGTCCTTTTTGGAAACTCCAGCAAGAGGGCTTGGCGTTGAAAGGCAGATGGCATGAGGATTTCTTCAAGAACGAAAACCCCATTGTGCTGGAATTGGGATGTGGAAGAGGTGAATACACCGTAGGACTTGCCCGCCGATTTCCCGATAAGAATTTTATTGGGGTTGATATCAAAGGCTCGCGCATGTGGCATGGAGCACAAACCGCAGTGGCAGAAGGACTGAACAATGTCGGTTTCCTTCGCACCAACATTGAGTTCATCCATGAGATGTTTGGTGTATTTCATGGAGCGCTATCGCCATTTCCTGCAAGACCAAGGCATCATCCATGTCAAGACAGATTCTCCTTTCATGTTCACCTACACCAAACTGATGGTGGAGAAAAACGAATTGCCACTTGAAGCATTTACGGAGGATTTGTATCATACTTGTGCCGACACCAGTGCTGCTTCTGATGATGCTCCTGCCAATTCTGTTTCCTGTGGCGAACAAAGCAGCTTTCTGAAAGAAATACAAACATATTACGAGCAAATGTGGTTAGAGCGTGGCTTTTCCATCAAGTATCTTCGTTTTCGTCTCCCTCATGAAGGGACACTCAGCGAACCAGATGTGGAAATCCCTGTGGACGGTTATCGTTCTTATAACCATGAAGTACGCTCCACCAAGAAAACGGGCAAATAACCATGACACTTTATCCAAATATCATCAAGGAAGCGCTGATGACTGTGCGCTATCCTGGCAACGGAAAGAACTTGATTGAGAACGAAATGCTGGAGGATGACCTTCGCATCGACGGTATGAAAGTTTCCTTTTCGTTGATTTTCCCCAAAGCAACCGACCCATTCAAGAAGTCGATACTGAAGGCAGCCGAAACCGCTATCCATACATACGTGAGTCCTGATGTGGAAGTGACAATCAATGCGAAAGCACAAACAGAATTGCCACCAGAGCCCGACAAGTTGTTGCCTGGCGTAAAAAACATTATTGCGGTGTCGAGTGGTAAAGGTGGAGTGGGGAAGAGCACCGTTACAGCCAACCTTGCCATAGGACTTGCCAAGATGGGTTATCGGGTGGGATTGCTCGATACCGACATCTTCGGTCCATCTATGCCAAAGATGTTCCAAGTGGAAGATGCACGTCCTTATGCCGAAAATATCGGAGGCAGGGATTTGATAGTTCCCATCGAGAAGTATGGCGTGAAGTTGCTGT
>OMTC01000374.1 GCA_900313845.1 uncultured Prevotellaceae bacterium | reverse complement strand
GTATATCGTGAATTCCAAAGAGGAAAGGATGGCAGCATCCCATTCATGGAACTCCGAGAGAAGTAAAAAAGTGAAAAGTGAAGAGTGAAAAGTGAAGAGTAAGAAGTGAGAAGCGAAAAGTGAAAAACAATGCAATCCAGATGGCATTTTTCACTTTTCGCTTCTCACTTTTCACTTCTTATTATTTGTCTTCCTCATGCCGCTTCATGTACTCGCTCGGCGTCATGCCATAGACTTGTTTGAAGCTGGTGGAGAAAGTGGAAATGGACTTGAAACCCGTAGCGATACTTACATCGGTGATGTCGAGATGCTTGGAAGCAAGGAGTTTGGCAGCCTGCGTCATGCGAATGCTGCGCAAGAAATTGCCTGGTGTCTGTCCCGTGAGGTCCTTGATTTTACGATGGAAATGCACACGAGAAACGCCCACCTTATCCGCGATGAATTCAATATTCAGTTCAGGATTGGAAATATTCTCGTTCACCACCTTCATCACTCGTTCCATCAAGTGTTCGTCAGCCGACAGAACTTCCACATCGTCAATTTGTTCCTCTGTTTTCTGTTCCGTCTTGAATTTTCCTTGGAGCACATGTCGTGAATGGAGCAAGTTGGTAATCGTGGAACGAAGCACTTCCATATTGAATGGTTTGGTGATGTAAGCATCAACACCAATGGATAGTCCTTCAATGCGGTCCGCGTCGTCGCTCTTGGCAGTAAGAAGAATGACAGGAATATGATTCGTCAAGAAATTGTTTTTCACCATCCTGCACAACTGCACACCATCCATCTTCGGCATCATCACGTCGCTCACAATCAAATCCACCTTCTTTGAATTCTGCTGCACGAAATCCCATCCGTCCTTTCCGTTGGAACACTCCGAAACGATAAAGTCCGACGAAAGTTCGCTTATGCTTCAACCTGGAAGAAGGTTTCGTTTCAGCATTTTCCACAGGCAAATCCGCATCAAGCACTATGCGCTGTGGCAAATCCTGATTGCTCATAGCATCTTGAGTCGATGCTATTTCCGCCGCCTTTCCTTCTTGTATATCTTCCACATTTTCAGAAGGTTTCACCACATCAGCGATAGCTTGTGTTTCTGCATCAATTGCTGCAGCACCCTGAATCTTATCCAAAGCCCGTGGCATCTGGATGGTAAACTGAGTGCCCTGTTCCTCAGGGTTGTCATTGATACTGATAGTTCCTCCGTGTAGTTCCACCAACATCTTCGTCAAGTTCAGTCCAATGCCCGTGCCAACATATCCGTTATTATGTGTGTTGGAATAGAAACGGTCGAACACACGTTGGCGGTTTTCCAAAGGAATGCCCACTCCGTTATCTGTCACTTGCAAAGTGAAGTGGCTTTCATCTGGAGTTTCCAACTGCATGGTGATTTTTCCATTTTCGGACGTAAACTTAACGGCGTTCGACAGGAGGTTCATAATCACCTTGTCGAAATTTTGCATATCGATGCAAACAGGCAATTTCTCAATACCCTCATGCAGGAATTTCATCGTGATATTCCGCTGTTGCGCTGTTGCATTGAAAAGATCGTACAGATTCTGCAAGAAAGGCACGAGGTCAACCTTGCTGTAACTGAGTTGGAACTGTCCCTTTTCGATTTTTCTTACATCCATCATCTGATTGATGAGTCGGAGGATGCGCTGCGCATTCAGATAGATGATAGAATAAGAGCGATGGCGAGCAGGGTCGGTGTCGTTCTTGATGAGTTTCTCCAATGGTGAGGTAATCAAGGTCATTGGAGTGCGGATTTCATGACTAATATTCATGAAGAACTGCATACGTGCCTCGTTGAGCTCTTCTTCTTGCTTATGGCGAGCAAGGATTTTACGTGCCTTCTCGCGCTCACGATATTGTTGATAAAGGAAATAAGCAATCGCCAAAAGAATCAGCAAATAAACCAGTTTTGCCCAGATTGATGCATACCAAGCAGGATGAATCTCAACGACAAAAGTCCTCTCTTTCGATTTCTGATTGAAACTCTCGGCACGTACTACAATGTTGTAAGTGCCCACTTGCATACTATTGAAAACAATCTGGCGTTGTCCTGGTGGTACTTGTTGCCATTCCCCATTGTTCACCTTATAATAATATGTAACCAACTGCCAACCGATACGCATGGACGCGAATTCGAGCGCAAAAGTACGGTCATCATGGCAAAGGTCAGCACATTTCACCGAATCTATCCAGTTTTCAAGAATCGTGTAATGTCCCGATTTCTCACCCACATTCACCAAGCGGTTATTCACATAGAAGCCCGTGAAACGTAGTTCAAGTGCTTCTGCCTCATCATCTGAGTTCACCTCTGTCGGATTGAAGAAAGTGATACCGTTGATACCACCAAAATAGATGTTGCCGTTCATCGAGGCGTGGGCTTGGCTCGTAAATTCATTTCCTTGAATACCATCGCCCACACGGAAAACGCGAACACTGTTATCTGTAGGATTGAAGCAAGCCATACCATTGAGGGTAGAAACCCAAATTTGATGGTTGACGTCGATTTCAACACCACACGTCCTATTGGTAGGCAGTCCTTCAGCCGTTGTAAACAATTGATAGCTCAAGTCAGCGGATGACACTTTTGCCAATCCCGTATTCGTGGCAGCCCAAATGGTGTTGCCATCGCAAGCGATTTGCGACACATTGGAGCGAGGCAGGATTTTCTTTTCCCATTTCAGTTGAGAATCGCCCATGATAGTCAGCACTTCCATGCCATCACTCGTAGCCAAATACATTTTGTTATCCTTAATAAGGATGCCAGAGATGTAGGAATTATGAATGATGTTGATAGCAGGGTCGTCCGTATTGTTGTGGAAGTGAACAAGCCGTTTGGTAAGCAAGTTGTAAGCATAAACGAAATCTCCATTCGTGCAAATCCACACCGTCTTGTACTTGTCTTCCGCAATGGCATACACATGAGTAACCTCCTCGCCTCCTTGCACGATGCTGCCGAAAGGACGGCATTGGCGAGTCTGTGGATTCATGATAGACAAGCCACCCTGTGAACCTCCCAACCACAGTTGTCCTTCCGAATCCTTGAAAATGCCTATGATAGTGGAAGGAACACCTGGAGTAGGAATATAATTCTGAGTGCCAGAAGTTTGTGGCGACTTGAAGTGCTCTGCCTCTGTACCATCGGCATTGATGTGGTAGAGTCCGCAATTGTCGGTACCCACCCAGAGCATATTGTTCAGTTCATCAGACAACAGAGCGGTCACGCAGTTGGTGCCAATCGTGTTGCGGATGGCGGAACGACGACCGATATATTGGAAGTTGGAAGTGTTGTTTGGCTGAACAATCACGCCTTTCCAATAAACACCCACCCACTTGTTGCCGAAGTAGTCGATGAAAAAGTCCTTCACGTTGGAATAAGCCAAATTGTAGTCCGTTGCCTTGATGGAACTTGGTTTGGTCTCACCCGTTTCTTCATCATATACTTGAAGACCATTGCCATCCGT
>OMTC01000063.1 GCA_900313845.1 uncultured Prevotellaceae bacterium | reverse complement strand
TTTTTATGCGTTTACGTCTCAGTTTTGATTCTTGTAACATTAATCAAGGCTGGATGTACTAAAAATTTGCAGGGGACACACCATTTCGCTATAGGGGACGTACTCGTACGTTATAGGGGATTGACGAGTACGATATAGGGGATTGACAATAGCGATACAGGGGATTTACTTGATGGAAATGGTTATTGTTGATAATAGATGTAGGTAAGATGGAGAAATGTTGAGGGATACTATTTGATGAGAGAAAGGAATTGCTGGGTGATTTGGAAGGATTTGTCTGCCATGTCAATCCAGAAATTGTCGTATTGCTGCTGGTGATGGTCGGCTCCTGGAGTGTCGCTGATGATGCGGAAACTCACGAAGGGAACGTGGTAGATGTAGCAAGTCTGAGCAATAGCTACCGATTCCATATCGCAAGCAAGTCCTTCAGGGAAGTTGTGCTTGATACTGTCGATTTCTTCTTGAGTGCTGATGAACTGATCGCCCGTACAGATGAGACCTGTGTGGATAGTCGGGTTGTTGAGTGCGAGTGCTGCATCCACGAGGCGTTGGTCGGCTTCGAAATAGGTAGGCATGCCTTGCACTTGTCCGTACTCACAACCCATACCGATGTAGAAATCGTGATGCACAGTTTTTGTGCTTACTACCACATCCATTACATTGAGGCATGAATCGATACCGCCTGCCACACCAGTTGAGATGACGTAATCGGGGTGGAAAGTGCGAATCAGTTCGGCGGTGCCAACAGCGGCATTCACTTTGCCAATGCCACATTGACGAAGGATGATTTCTTTGTCATCGAGTTTTCCAACTACGTAGGTAAACTGATCGTTTACCGTGTTTTTGTCTGTGAGGAGTGCTGCAATTTGATTGTGCTCCGACTCCATTGCTGTAAGGATTCCTATTTTCATCAAAGAATTTTGTTTTAAATCAGGGATTATAAGGATTTTAATGAGAGAATACATAAGTGTTTCTGTTGCAAAGGTAATGATTTATTTTGCTAATGAATGGATTGAAGCTTTTTTTTTGCTTGTTTTGCAGAAAAGTATTAACTTTGCATCGCAATTGGTTCACAATCATTGTGATGAAAAGGGAATCGGGTGTGAATCCCGAACAGTCCCGCTGCTGTAATATTCCTTTTTTGTGTAAACATTTTGTGCCACTGGACGAGAAACGTGAAGAGTAAAACGTGGAGCGTGGAGTGTCTGGGAAGGCTGTTTGCACAGGAATTAAGTCAGAAGACCTGCCATTGTCGTTGTTAAATCATCGCTTCGAGGAAAGGCGAATTTAAGTTTTTCTATTCATTGGTAAAAAGAATTTTCACATTTTTGATGGTCTCGTGCTTGATTGTTTGTACCGTTTTGGCACAACGGTCAGGTGATGCTGTGTCGTTGGATGATTCCCGAATGAATAATTCCGATACCACTGTTCATTATCTCAAGCAAGTGGATGTAGCAGGGCATCGCACGGAGCGGAATGTGCTTGCCAGTAAACCGATTCAGCAGATGCAAAAGGCTGAGTTGGAGGAACTTGGCATTCAGAACTTGGCAGATGCTGTGAAGAAATTCGCTGGAACGAATGTGCGAGATTATGGAGGCATTGGTGGTATGAAAACCGTTTCCGTTCGTAATCTCGGTGCGCATCATACGGCGGTGTCGTATGATGGTGTGACAGTGAGCAATACGCAAGCAGGACAGATTGATGTGGGAAGTTTTTCGCTCGACAATATGGAATCGTTGTCATTGGCGATTGGTGCTGATGAGAGTCTGATGCAGTCGGCTCGGCATTATGCATCGGCAGGCGTGTTGTCTATCTTGACGGAGCGTCCTCATTTCGATGAGGGGAAAAACTCTGCCTTTCGTTTTCGATTGAAAGGTGGCTCATTTGGACTCGTTACCCCTTCGCTTCGCTATTGGCAGCGGGTAGGGGAACAGACTTCGTTGGCGTTGAATGGTAGTTATATGCGTGCGGATGGTGTATATCCTTTCGTGTTGGTGAATGGACGGGAAAGGACTAATGAAAAGCGATATAACTCAGATATTTACACTTGGCAAGGCGAAGCAAATCTTTACCACACATTTGCTGATAAAAGCCAACTCGACATGAAGGCTTATTGGTTTTATTCCGAACGAGGATTGCCAGGTTCTGTCACCTTATATAATCCTGTGTCGAGGGAACGCTTGTGGGATGAGGACTTCTTTGCACAGGCGGTTTATCGGAAAGCGTTTGATGAAAAATGGAATTTGCATGCTCGCTTGAAATATACCCACACGTGGAACCGCTACGAGGACACGAATGTGAAATATGATGGTGGCAAGCAGATAGATGTCAATAGGCAGAACGAGTATTATGCTTCAGCCACCTTGGGATGGTCGCCTGTGGAAGCATTCCGCATTGCTTTGGCAGAGGATGCTTTCTACAATGATTTGCGCAACAATATCAATATTGGTAGTAATCCTGATTATCCTTTTCCAAAACGAATCACTTCGTTGACGGCACTCTCGGCTCAGTGGCAGTGGGAGCGTTTGCATGTGGAAGGAAATGTGGTGGGCACCTATGCTCATGAGACGGTGGAAAATGGTGAGAATCCCGCTGATAAGCATCGTTTGAGTCCTTGTGTTTCAGTTACTTATCGTTTGTTGCCGAACGAATCGCTACATCTGCGAGCGATGTGGAAGAACACCTTCCGTATGCCCAGTTTCAACGACCTCTATTATCTCCGCATAGGTAATTCGGGTTTGCGTCCTGAGAAGGCAACTGAATATAATTTGGGATTGACATGGAGTGGGAGGCCTTTTCAAGCTGTGAAATATATTTCTGCCACTGTGGATGCCTACTACAACGATGTGACGGATAAGATTGTCGCTTTTCCTTCCACCTACGTTTGGAAGATGGCGAATTTCGGAAAGGTGAAAATCAAAGGTATTGACGTGACGCTTGCCACTGAGGTGCCTATATATCATAAGGTGTCGGCAATCCTCACGGGTGCATATACTTTTCAGGAGTCGCTCGACAAATTGGAGGCGTCGGCTTCTTACAACAGGCAGTTGCCTTACACGCCGAAACATAGTGGAAACGCCTCGTTGCTGATTCGTAATCCTTGGGTGAATCTGGGATATAGCGTGCTGTTTCAGGGTGAGCGATGGAGTTCTTCACAGCAAACGTCGCTATATAAGTTGAAGGCTTATAGTGAGCATACACTGACGCTGAGCAGAGAATTTCGCTTCAAGTCGTGTCAGTTGAATCTCTCGGGAAGTATTCATAATCTGTTCGACAAGCAGTATGAGATTGTGAAATACTACCCGATGCCAGGACGCTCATTCAGCTTAATTGGAACAATTAACTTTTAATACATATTATCAACTAAACAAACAAAACAATGAAACTCAGAAGTTTACTTTTGACAGCAGCTTGTGCTGTGGCAGTGACTGCAGGATTCACTTCTTGTAGTAGTGATGATGATGATTGGGACCCAATGAAAGAAGGTTCTAAAATCAAGATGGTTGAAACTCGTGCATTCGTTCTGAACGAAGGCGCTCAGTCTCACAACAATGCGGGTATTACTTACTTCGATTGGAAGCAGGATACTACTTTTACCAAGGACTTCTTCTATACTCAGAATGGAAGAAATTTGGGCGATGTGGGTCAGGACATTATCGTAGGTGAAGATGACTACCTTTATGTAGTTGTTTCCGGCTCCAGCTATATTGCCAAACTTAACAGCGTGGGTGTGGAAAAGGCTCGTGTGGCTTTCGATGAGAAAATCGGTGAACCTCGTTATGCTGTAGAAAAAGACGGTTATCTTTATGTCACTTCCTACGGTGGCTATGTGGTGAAGGTGAAGACTTCCGACATGAAGATTGCTGGTTCAGTAGCAGTAGGTGCGAACCCTGAATACATCATCGAAAAGGACGGCTTTGTTTATTGCACCTGCTCAGGTTGGGGTAAAGACAAACGTGTGGCTTATATAGACACAAAGAATTTTTCAAAAGCTAATTTCTATGAAGTGATGGATAACCCAGACCACATCATCAAGGCTAACGACAGAGTCTTTGTGCAGGGTTATGGCGCAGGTTGGGACTATCCTTGGGGAGAACTCAATCTTTCTACGGGCAAATTCACTCCGATAGGAAATGCTTCGTCTTGGACTGAATACGACGATGTGATTTACTTGGTGAACTCTGTAACAGACTGGAGCACATACACTACCACGAATTACTTCTTTACTTATAATGCCAAGACAAGTAAGCTTAGTGAATGGAAATTGTCGGGTGCTCCTGCTGCCCTCGCCAGCACTTCTGTTTATGGTATGAGCACCAACAAGAAGACGGGTGACATCTATATCATGACGACCGACTTTGTGAACAATGGTAAGGTTTATCATGTGAAGAAAGACGGTACTTTCGTAAAGAGCTTCGATTCTACGGGTGTTAACCCTCGCAAGATTGTATTTTTGGATTAAAAAGCCTCACTCTTATCCCCAGCCTAACTCCTAATCCCTCTAAGTGGCGAAGGAGGAAATGTTGGGCGAGGGAAGTGAAATGAAAATGAGATATACGCTTTCTTCCATATACGGACTCATCGCAATCGCTATCCTCACTTCGTGCTCGGGCGGACAACATCGCTCGGCACGGGAGGATGGTGATACCTTACATTTCAAATATGCCGAACACCTCACGGTGGTTCAGTTCGACAATTACACGCAAGTGGAACTTGCTGACCCTTGGAACCAGGGCAAGACGCTTCATACCTATTTGTTGGTTCCTGCCAACGAGGACCTTCCTGCGCATCTTCCCAAAGGCACTGTTCTTCGCACTCCCTTGCAGAAGAGTGTGATAGCCACGAGTGTGCATTGCGGACTCGTTATGTCGTTTGGCAAGAAGAATTGTATTGGAGGTGTCTGCGATTTGCAATACATCCATCTGCCTTGGATTCAGCAGCAGTGCAAACTCGGAAAGATGGCTGATTGCGGTAGTGGACTCAGTCCGACGGTGGAAAAAATCATTGATATTCAGCCAGATGCCCTCTTCCTTTCGCCTTTTCAGAACAACGGAGGCTATGGCAGAATGGATGAATTAGGGATTCCCATCGTGGAAACTGCCGACTATATGGAGACTTCTGCCCTCGGACGTGCTGAATGGATGAAATTCTATGGCATGCTCTTTGGTGCAGAACGAGAGGCTGACAGCATCTTCACGGCTGTGGAGAAGCATTATCTCGAACTGAAGGCACTTGCCGAACAGACGACGGAGCGTCAATCCATGATGATGGACAAGCAAACGGGCTCTGTGTGGTATGTGCCTGGAGGAAACAGCACAATCGGAAAACTCATCGTGGATGCCTCGGCTCGTTATCCATGGAGTGATAATGAGAATAGTGGTTCCGTGGCGCTTCCTTTTGAAACAGTGCTCGAAAAGGCACAGAATGCGGATATATGGTTGTTCCGCTACAACAGTCCTCAAGCTGCTACTTTCTCTTCGCTTCTTTCGGAAAACAAAGGTTATTCGCAATTTCAGTCGTTTAAGAACAAGAACGTATATGGCTGCAATACAGCTACTTCCACTTTCTATGAGGACACGCCGTTCCATCCCGATTTATTGTTGCGTGATTTGGTTATTATAGCTCATCCATCGTTGAAGGAGATGGGTGACCCTACTTATTTCAAAAAGATAAAAGAATGAAAAAAGGAATCATTTTCTGTGTTTGGATGGGAGGTTTGATGGTATTTCTTTTTGCCATCAATCTTTTGGTGGGTGCTGTCGATATTCCAACAAAAGATGTTGTCAACATCCTGATGGGAAATGATTCAGGCCATCCTTCATGGCAATACATCGTGCTGCAAAGCCGTCTGCCTCAGGCAATTACCGCCATGCTTTGCGGTGCATCGCTGGCAGTGAGCGGTTTGATGCTGCAAACCGCATTCCACAATCCACTTGCTGGTCCTTCCATCTTTGGTATCAATAGCGGTGCTTCTTTAGGTGTGGCACTGGTCATGCTGCTCTTTGGAGGAAGTATCACGGCGGGAAGTTTTTCTCTCACTGGTTTCTTTGCCGTTCTTTTTGCTGCTTTCGTGGGTGCGATGGCAGTGATGGCTTTGATTTTGCTTTTCGCCACGGTGGTGAAAAACAATGTCATGTTGCTCATTGTGGGAATTATGATTGGATATATCACTTCTTCCGCCATCTCCCTTTTGAATTTCTTCGCTACGGAAGAAGGAGTGCAATCCTATATGGTGTGGGGATTGGGCAATTTCGGAGGTGTTTCGATGGAGCAAATGCCTTATTTCGTTGTGATTTCTTTGATAGGTTTGTTTGCTTCAATCTTATTGATTAAACCTCTGAACGCCATGTTGTTAGGAGAAACATACGCGGAGAACTTAGGCTTCAATACCCTCCATGTGCGCAATTATCTGCTTTTTGTAACAGGCATTCTCACAGCCACTACCACTGCTTTCTGTGGCCCCGTGGCGTTTATCGGATTGGTTGTTCCTCATATTGCTCGTATGCTTTTAGGAACAGAAAATCATCAGAGCCTGATGCCTGCCACGATTATCACAGGTGCTGCCGTTGCTCTTTTGGCAAATCTCCTTTGTGTTCTGCCAGGCGATAAAGGTATCATCCCTCTCAATGCCGTTACGCCAATCATTGGTGCGCCAATCATTATATATGTGATTGCCCAACAACGACGAGCATCTTCCAGCGACAGCATCTAATTTCTAGACTTCCACTTCTTTTTTGCTTTCCAATTCCGTCAAACAAAACCATCTTGTTTGATGCACATGCGTGGATTCTCTAAAGCGCCTTAGGGAATCATTTGAAGCAAATTTGTGGACTTACTGAAGCGTTCCTTTGGATTTAACTAGTTGCCGAAGGCTCGTCATCGACTTGGCGAGCCTTCGGCGTTGCGATAACGAAGGCTCGCCGTGTAAACGTTGAGGGCTCGACGTTTCAGTAAAATCGCAGGAAACGTTCAGCTTAACCAATGGAAAGATTGGCATTCGTCGAACGAAAGCTTCAGTAGAATCAAAGGAACTGAGCTTGCCCGATGCCAGAGATAGTTTTTCGAATCACGCTGATTATTGCGTTTTTCAACCTCCTATATGGTATAATTTGACATTCTGCCATCAAAAACTTGCAGAAATGATTTGCAATACAAAATAATTCTGTAACTTTGCCCTCGATGATGATGGCGATTATTGTTTGTAATTCAGCACAATAAAGTGACAACGATTTTCGCTAACCACCATAATTTTCAGACAGTTGTATTTCGTCGAACTCACATTATTAACTACTAATACCATTAACATTATGAAGAAAAGATTGATGACACTTCTTGCAGCTACGACACTGTTGCTGTCGAGCTGCTTCGGACCAGGAATGGGAACTCAAAACAACACCAATTCTACGGGCAATATCCTGAGCAGTGTGCTTGGCAGTGTATTGGGCAGTGTGTTGTTCGGTGGTACGACATTCGACCAGTCGGGCCTTCTTGGTAGCTGGAACTACAATGCACCAGGTGCAGCCTTTACTACCCAACAGGCGCTGACAAATGCTGGAGGTACTGCCGCAATTACCAACATGGCTTCGTCGCTGGCAAGCAACTACAGCAACATCGGTATCAATAGAAACAACACTTCTTTCTCGTTCCAAGAAGGTAACAAGTTCTCGGCTAAGGTGAATGGCATCCCATTCAGCGGAACCTATACTTATAACCCTGAGAACGGTGAGATTGCCCTCAAGACAGGTAAAGAGACCATTAAGGGCAACGTGACAAAAACCGAGAAAGGAATGGGTCTGATGTTTGACTCCAAGCAGATGGCAAACATCCTTCAGAAAGAAGGAAAGGTTAGCAACACCACTGCTGTTCAGTCAGTCAGCAAGCTCGCCAAAACCGCCAACGGTGCCCGCGTCGGCTTCGAACTTACAAAATAAGAGAACAACACAGAGGAAGTAACGAATAACAAAAGTTTCGCAAGTGATTATTTTAACCACAGATTTCACTGATTAAACGGATTTTGCCGCCTCCTCGGTGGAATTTCTGAAGGAATTACACAGATTTGGCTTCGCACTTGCTTTTAGCAAGTTGCCCTACGGGCGAGCTAAAGGTTCTCAAAGCCATGCAGGGTTTTCTCATCTGTAAAATCAGAAAAAATCCGTGTAATGGCAAATCCATTTACAAGAAATAATCTGT
>OMTC01000322.1 GCA_900313845.1 uncultured Prevotellaceae bacterium | reverse complement strand
CATCTGTTCCTCCGTCATGCGGACATGGATATCGCGGAATCCAAGTTTTCTCATGTACTTCTCTACTGCCTTGGGCTTGCCGCAATACTTGAAAAGGATTTCGCACGCATTGTTGTCACTCTGTCCGAGAGACAATTCCAACAGTTCCGCATACGAAAAGGCCATCTTTCCTTCAAACCGTTTTAGCATTGGCGACCATGTGTCTTGCATCAGGTCTGCCTTATCGATAACGATCGTGTCATCAAGAGCCAATCCTTTCCGACTCAGGTAATCGGCGACGTATAAAGCTTGCGGGAACTTCATCACACTGTGCATGGCAAAACGCTCGTTTTCGTTAATGCCGCTAACTGATCCATCATGCATGATGCACGCACCATAGCTGATGCTGTCGCTTATAGGCTTCGCCTTCGTCCGACTCGACTCGGCCATCTCCGAGCGAGCTCGGATGGCTCTCGCTGCTCCGTCCGTTGGCTCTTGCGCCCAGCACGATGTAATAACCAATGTTAAAACCAAAACAACTGTCTTTCTCATATTATTCATTGCTCTAATAAACAATACTGTCAGCGAACAGGTATTCATATCGTATTGATTGTCTTTTGTAGTTCTTCTAAGAATTGGGCGGCATGTCCGCCGTCCATCTGCACATGGTGGAACTGGAAGGAAATGGGCAAGGTTGTCCTCAGCCAGCCTTTGCGGTAACGGCCCCACATAACCATCGGATTACAGAACTGGTCGGTGTATTGGTTGACGATGCAGTCGAGTTCGGTGGCCGTCATCGCCGACGTGCCTATTACCATCGCATCATCTATGAAGGAGCTCTGGCAGGACATGCTGGCCGATTGCGTCAGAACCATATAGTCGGAGCAGAACTTATCCAAGTCATCGGTATAGGGGATGTCGCATGAGCAGATTCCACCAGCTCTGTTGTTTACAATGACGTTGATGGCAAGGCGATCATATTTATACAACTTCCCACACTCAGGCAGCAAATAGAACTCTTCTATCCAACTGGCAGTCTTGCCGATGCACCAGCACAGGAGCATATTGAACTTTACCCCTCGCCGACGGCTCACTTTTTGTAGCCGCGTCAAGTCAAATGTCTTCGTGAGCGTCACCATCGGCATGGGCGACTTCATCCACAGTTCGAATGCTTGCGCCCGACTGGTGTTCTTGGGATTGATTTCCTGTTTCATGAATGTTCTTCTATGGGTATCATCACGCCGCACTGGTAATCGGGCGAGTCGATGTCTGTGCCGTTGTACCATTCCATCGTCATGGCGTTCAAGGGACAACGAAACTCAGGGTGCTGAGGCAGCCACTCCTTATAGAACTTCTGGAACTGCTGCTGGAAGGCTTTCATGCCGCCCTCGAAATGAACCTTCACCCACTTGCCGCTGTGGATGGGAAAGAGTCGCATACCCTCAGGCACGCTGCCACCCTTGTAAATACCACCAATCACGTAGGTAAAGGTTTTGCTGCTGCAAGCGCCAAAATTCACCTCCGCACAGGTCATGCAGTTGTGGTTAGGGATGTCGCAGGTACAGAGTCCGAACTCGCCGACACCGTTGTCGATGGCCGCTTGTTGAAAGGCATCTGGCGTCTTGTGCTCCATAAACACGGGCTTGATGATTCGTTCCACATACTCGCCCCAGAACTTAGGGCACTCTTCCTGCCCCTTGCAGAATGCGATTTCCTTGGCCATGCCGATAATCTGCACATCGGCTAATGTAATAATCTCGTGCTTCATCTTTTTTGGAGTTTCAACAAATATACATCCTTGACATTTCTGACTCACCATCCCCTTGTACCATACATAGAAACTCCCAGCCGTATCGCTCATAAAAACCTGTATGGTTCGTCACAAGATACAGAGGAGTAATCTTCTTTGACCTCATATCCTCAACGACCATGTTCAACAGTTTTCCGGCAATCCCCTGCCAACGGTATTCTTCTTCAGTATAAACAGCACAGACGTTAGGTGACAAATCCTTTCTATCGTGAAAGTCATTTTCGATAACACCCATGCCACCGATAATACGAGAGCCATCAAGACAGAGATACCAACCGTATTCCGTCTCTCCGCTCAGGTACGCCTCCATACATTCCAGATATGCCTCTTTGGGTACGCTCCATTTGTCATGAAACCATGTTGCTGCCATATCCTTCATTTCCGGCCTGTCACGCAATGTCACGTATTGATAACAATTATCCTTGGGCAATAGACTTTTCTCCATATAAACCCATGTTAATCCTGGACCGACAACTTCGCATTTGAAAGGTTTGAAACCTTCGCGGAGATAGAATTCGTAAGGTGTCTGGACTTGCTTGCAGGTGCAAAGCCAAGCCCGATTGTGCGGAAGGAGTCGCTGAATCTCTCGGAACAACTGCTTTCCGATGCCTTGCTGTCGATATTCGGGCAATACCATCAATCGGCCCATGTAAAGTGAACCGTCTGTTACATTCTTGGACGAGCCAAGCGTCTCCTCCGTCGCCGAGCGGCCTCGGATGGAGCCAATGATACGTCCATCTTCGTTCTGCACTTTCAGCGTCGTACATTGTGCAAAATCCTCGTATGCATGTTCCAATGATTCTGTCATTGGCGGTGCATCTTCCCAGCCCAACTCTATGCATTGTGGGCCAAAGGCCTTGCGCTGCAGTTTCTGAAGTTCAGGGACATCCTGTATAGTTGCTAATTCGATTCTCATTTCCCTTATTATTCATACTCAAATACCTTTATGCTTTGTTATTCTGAAAGTACAGCGGTCGCTTCCCCTGAGAATCGTATTCACAATCCGAACATCGAATTGGCTGTCCGGTTCAAGTTGCGACAAGATATATAGAATGCTCTGTCGCGAGCACTCACATTGCTGCGGATGGTTTCTCAGCCCACATTTAACTTTAGGGCACGTACATTCCAGATAACTCAGTTCATAAATCTTTCCTGGCTCAATC
>OMTC01000321.1 GCA_900313845.1 uncultured Prevotellaceae bacterium | reverse complement strand
CTCGAAATTCTTCCAAATATAAGGATTCAGTTCTTCAATCCAATCCTCACTTTCGTTATAGGCAGCAATGGTTGCCACCACACCAAACGGATTCACATCGCACACCTCATTGATGTTGATAGCGCGGTCGATGCGGCGACTCATCGCTTCATCTGAGCAAATGATATTGGCTATTTGCAGTCCTGCCAAATTGAACGATTTGCTTGGACTTACACAAGTGATGCTGCACTGCTGGTTTGCTTCGCTGATAGAAGCAAATGGAATGTATTGATAGCCAGGCATCACGATTTCGTTGTGAATCTCGTCGGAAATCACCCAAACGTGGTGCTTTCTACAAATCTCACCTATCTTTTCCAATTCCTCGCGAGTCCACACCCTTCCGCATGGGTTGTGTGGATTGCAAAGCAAGTAGGCAACTACCTTCGAATCAGCACATTTCTGTTCAAAGTCATCAAAATCTATCTCGTAGCGCAAATCATCCCTCTGTCGGAGCGGACTTTCCACGATTTCGCATCCGTTGTTCTTGATGGACGAGAAGAAACAGTTATAGACGGGAGTGGAAACCAACACTTTGTCACCTGGCATACTGATTGCCTTGATGATACACGAGATGGCAGGTACTACTCCGATGGTATATTGTATCCAATCGCGCTTGATTTGCCATTGGTGCCGACGACTGAACCACTGAATGATGGCATCATAGTAGGCATCGGGTACTTTGGTGTAGCCAAACACGCCATGCTCCACTCGTCGTGCCAAAGCCTCACGAATGGCTGGTGCTGCCTTGAAATCCATGTCTGCCACCCACAGTGGCAATACGTCCTCCTGTTCTGCGTCATCCCACTTGATGGAATTGCTCCCTCGCCTTACGACGATTTCATCGAAATTGTATTTCATGGCTCTCCTGAATTTATTTAGTAATCGTTAAAAGAACTTAGTTCGATTTAATTTCTTTCCTAAAAAAAACTCGTGTCATTTATCCCTACTTATGATTCTTTGTTGCTTATCTTATTTGAATAATGCAGTCGGCTGGTGCCTTGATATTCTCGTCGATGGTGATGCTACCGATTTCGTCCGCCACGATAAGTCCCGAAGTCGGGTTCTTGATGTTGGTCACCTTTCCCTTGATGTCAGCTTTCAGCGTGGAATACTCAAACATGCGGTCGCAGTCCTCGCCGAAAGTGCAGTTCTCGATGACGAGGTCGTGCGCATAGCAGAGCACCTGTTCGCCCGTGATGTGGCAGTTCACCAATCGTAGGTTCTTTGAATGCCAACCGAGGTATTCGCCATTCAGTTCTGAGTCGTAAATCGTCACGTTTTCCACCTCCCAAAAGGCATCCTTCGTGTCGATTTTCGCATTGCGGATTTCCACGTTCTTCACGTATTGGAACACGTATTTCGAATCGCTCTTCAGTCCGTCAATCTTGATATTCTCGCAGAACATGAACGGATAAGTGCCGTCGTGGATTTCCAAGTTCTTGATATTGATGTTCTTACAACGCCAGAAGATTTCGTCGGCATCATTGATTTTCACGTTCTCAATGTCAATATCGCTCATCTCGCGAAACATCTTTGGACCGTCAATCACCGTGTTGGTCATCTTCAGATGGTCGGAATACCACAAGGCAGAGCGAGCGCCCACTGCGAAATGGCAGTTGTTTATGCGGAAGCCATGCACATGCCAGAAAGGGTAGTGACCCTCGAAAAAACAATCTTCAGCCTCTATGTCGCTACATTCCTTGATGGCGGACTCACCCTCATGAATGCTGACATTCTCCAATCGCAAACCATGTGACTCAAACAAGGGGCGTTCACCCCCAAACTCTTGATTCTTAATTACCTTCATATTTTTTATTATTATAGTTTCATTCTTCATTCTTCATTTTTCATTCTTCATTCTCAATTCCTTCGGAATCCACTTGCCCGACTTCAGTCGGATGAGGAACATGATGCCTCGCAGACAAAGCTCGATACACATGGCAAGCCACACACCGTTGAGTCCCATTTTCGGAGCGAGAACGACAGCCAAAGTGATGCGGAACGCCCAAATGGAAATGAGGTTCATGCTGCTTGGAATGAGTGTGTCGCCCGCTCCGACGAATACGCCATAGCAGACGATGGAAGCGGCAAACATCGGTTCGGCAAAGGCTTCAATGCGCAGTGCCTCCACACCGAGGTCCACGATTTCCTGCACTGGAGTCATGATGCCCATCATCAAAGGTGCTCCCACGTACATCACCGCACCCATGAATGCCATCACCGCAATGCCCATCGTCACACAAATGCGGGCAAAGCGCTTTGCCATGTTCGGACGTTTGGCACCGATACTCTGTCCCACCAGCGTGGTAGCTGCATCGCCAATACCGTAGCCTGGCATGTAGCAAAGACTTTCGGCGTTGACACCGAAGGAGTTGGCAGCGATGGCGAACATGCCCAATGGTGCCACAATCATCGTAGTGCATATCTGTGCACCCGTCATGATGACGCGCTCGCACCCAATCGGCAGACCGATTCGGAAGGCTTTTTTCAGCACGCGCTCCGTAGGACGAAACATGCTCCATGTAGATTCTTCCAGTTTCCGTTTGCCAAGGATGCGCAGGTGCATACTCCGATAACAAAGGAAATAGAAGAGCAGACTACCCGTGACGAGTTCAGCAAAGGTTGTGCCCAAGGCAGCACCCACGATGCCCAATCCAGCACCGTAGATGGTGATGTGTGAGCCAAGCAATGTCACTTCTCTCGTTGGGAAAATCAACAGGAAATTGAAAAGCACGTCGAGGAAGCACATCAGCACATTCAAAAAACTCGGAATCTTGATGTTGCCACTGCATCGCAGCGTGAGGATGAAGAACGGAATGGTGATGGCAAAGATGAAGAAATACTTGGTGGCTCCCACGGCAATCGTCTCGTTGCCTCCCAACCAATAGGGGAGAGGACGGCTGATGGCAACGCCAATGAGACTGACGATGAGTCCCATCGAGATGCACACTACGAATGCCTGACGGAGCACGTTCCTTGCACCAGCAGCATCACTTGCGCCGATGCGATGCGCAACCTGTACGGAGAAACCTGTTGCCACAGCACCCGTCACGCCCCAAAACAGCCAAGTGGTGGTGGCTACCAATCCAATCGAGGCACTGTCGATGGCGCCCAATCGTCCCACCATCGAAGCATCTATATATTCCATGAGAATATGTGCCATCTGTGCCAGGATGGCAGGCAACGACAATCGTGCCGTCAGTTCAATCTGTTCCCGCCACGTCATCTCCCTACCGCCAGTGCGTACTTGCTCCAGCAGTAGGTCGGTCTTGCTCAAACGCTGCTTTTTCTTCTGATTCATAGCTTTCTACAGTACAAAGGTAAGCATTTTAGTTCGCCCGTCCATAAACTTAATCCTTAAAAAAAGTTGCTTCTGTAAAAGTGGTAGCAAAATCCGTAAAATAGATTATGACAAAGATTTCCCTTTTTCCTTTCTATTTCAAAAAAATGTAGTAACTTTGCATTGAAAATCGATTTAACGTTGGAGGTTTATCGTTTTAAATATAACGAGGTCACTCAGCGAAAACTTAAAAACGTATACAAAGAACAAAGGACAAAGGACAAGGAACAAAGTAGTAAATGATAATCCCTAAAATCCTTTAAATCCCTGATTAGAAACTCAAAAACTTAAAAACAACTTATATGGCAAACGATTCAAAACAGCAGTTGCAGGTTGAGGTAAAACCTGAGGTATCAAAGGGCGCATATTCAAATCTCGCCCTCATCGCACACTCTCCAAGTGAAGTAGTGATTGACTTTGCTGCCATGCTTCCAGGCATGCAGAAGGCAGAAGTAGTTTCTCGCGTCATCATGGCTCCAGAGCACGCAAAGCGTCTCCTCCTCGCCTTGAACGACAACATTCAGAAGTACGAGAAGAACTTCGGCGAAATCAATCTTCAGCGCAATGCAGCTCCACGTCAGGGAAGCACCATTGCCCCATTCAACATGAATCCAGGCGAGGCATAATCCTCCTAACTGCTGGTCTTTAACAACGAAAGGCATGTCAGCGACGACTTATCTCGTCCTGACATGCCTTTCCTTTTTTGCAAATACCACAGATTATTTTCGACTAATAGCTCATTTTGCAGGCTGAAACCATAGTCAAGGTCCGATCAACACTGATGCTTTAATAGTTCAAGCTACCTTCAGCAACAAATCGACGTTTG
>OMTC01000318.1 GCA_900313845.1 uncultured Prevotellaceae bacterium | reverse complement strand
TGTTATGCTGTGCTGAAAGACCGTAAAATCGTGGCTTTCACCACCTCCCCCTCCTACTCCATCCCTGCTGGTACACGCGAAGGCAGTAGCTACACCATCCGTTGTGCCAATCAACGCGGAGGCTTAGGACTCCCTTCTGAACCTATTACTTATCCACAAAGATAACGAAGACGATAGTTTTACTTTAAGAAAACGAAAAAACGAAGACCACCATCCGGATGGCAGTCTTCGTTTTTTCGTTCTTTCGTTTTTCGTTCTATATTAGAACCCGTTAGCTTTCTTTTCCTTGATACCGCTGGCTTCGATGACGTTGATGATGTAGTCACCCAGTTTTTCGCATTCAGCAATGATATCCATGTAGTAAACACCCATCTGATAATCGTAGAGATGGTTGTTGATATCCACGATATTCTGGTTCTTCAGCTGAGTGCGGTAGTTGTTGATTTCATGCTCCACATTGTAGGATTTGTTGATGTCAACATAACGCTGCTCACCATATTTCACCACGAGACACATGTGGTCGAGAGCCTGCTGGTCGAGGTCCATCATGTTCTGGATGTGCTCATACTGCTTCTCTGTGAAATCCTCCTGAGAGTGCTGGCGCTTGCGACTCATGGTGCGAGCGAGATTATAGCAAGAGTCACCGATACTTTCCAACTCACTCACCACTCGGAGCATGTGCTGAATTTCGGTCTTTGATTCGAAACTCAATCGTCCATCGCTCACCTGGGCAAGATAATCGGCAATCTCCACTTCCATGTTGTCGGTAATGCTTTCATACTTCTCAATGCGCGAGAAAAGCTTGTTGAATTCATCGCCTTTCGTGGTTGTGAGCAAGGTTTGAGTGAGTCCATACATGCGGTTGCAACGGTCAGCAAACACGCCAATCTCCTTCTTTGCCTCCAAAATGGAAAGTTCGGCTGTGGAAAGCAAACCACCACTGATATACTTGAGTCGCGATTCTTCCTCGTCGCCTTCGACCGTTGGTTTTGGTTTGATAATCCAGCAAACCAGCTTCTCCAAAGGCTTGATGAACCAAACGAGGATGGCGGTATTACATATATTAAAAGAGGTGTGGAATGCAGCGAGCACCATACTCAGTTTGGAAGGACTTACCGAACCAGCATTCGGATCGAAATCTACGAGTCCAAACACAAACTTCAAGAAATAAGGGAAGACACACAGCACCCAGAACACACCAAACACGTTGAACACCATGTGCGCCATGGCTGCTCGGCGAGCTTGAGTGGAAGCTGAAAGTGCCACGATATTCGAAGTGACCGTCGTACCGATATTTTCACCCATGACAAGCGCAATACCCATATCCACCGGCAGCACACCAGCCGAACAGAGCGTCATGGTGATTGCCATGATGGCGGCAGAACTCTGCACTGCCATGGTGAGAACACTACCGATGAGGAGGAAGAGGAAATAGCTTCCATAGCCCATGCCACTCATCGAACCGATGAAATTCATGATACCTTCCTGCTGGTCGAGGTGCATGTCCTTGGCATTTGCGGAGAGGGTGGTCAAACCCAAAAGCATGAGTGCCAAACCCATGATAAATTCACCAGCATTACGGTTCTTGTTACTGTAAATCAGGATGATAGAAAAGAAAATGGCGGCAAACACTGCATAACGCATGTAGTCGCCAGAACCTCCCAACACCATGATCCATGCCGTTGCCGTCGTACCGATGTTCGCACCCATAATCACCGAAATGGCTTGCAGCAGCGTGAGCAGTCCTGCACTCACGAAGCTCACTGTCATCACAGTACAAGCGGTTGACGACTGGATGGACATGGTGATAAAAGCACCCGTCAGAATACCTGTAAAACGATTGGTTGTCATCGTGCCAAGCACGTTTCGCAGTTTGCTACCTGCCATCTTCTGCAAACCTTCGCTCATCACTTTCATACCGTACATGAGCAAAGCAACAGAGCCTAATAAGACCAAAAAAAGCCAATAATTCATCGTTTTTTTGAATTTTTGTTAGTACAAAGACACTCTTTCTAAGTTTTTTTTGTACTTTTAGGGCAAAATTCTAAATGAAGTGCGGAAAACTGCGTTTTTCCCCTAACACGTCACCTAACAAATTGCACCATGGTACAAATATTTTGCAAAAATAATGAAAAATCTGAAAAATTCGAATTTGGCACTACACTTTTGCAGATTTACGATGTAATTAAACCAAATTTAACATATAAACCGGTGTGTGCAGTTGTCAATAATCAAATTCAAGGACTTACGTTCCGTGTGTTTGGTTCGAAAGAGGTGGAATATCTCGACTACACCTCCGAAATTGGCAGAAAAGTCTATATGCGCAGCTTCACCTTCGTGCTCTACAAGGCAGTGGAGGACCTTCTGCCAGGTGTTCGGCTCGTGATTGAAGCCCCTGTGTCGAAAGGCTATTTTTTCACTTTGCGATTTACGGAAACCAACGAGGAATACCCTGTTTCGCTCGAAATCGTGCAACGACTGAAGACACGCATCAAGGAAATCCTTGCCGAAAACCACCGTTTCCATCGCATCGAAGCACCAACAGCCGAAGTGGCGAAACTGTTCCGCGAACGAGGAATGGAAAAGAAAGCAAAACTCGTGGAAGGTATTGGCCGACTCTATTGCTACTACTACAAACTGGCTGACACCGTGGATTATTTCTATGGTCCACTTGTTCCATCCACCGAATTCCTCGATGTATTCGATGTAGTGAAATACTACGACGGAATCCTCCTGCAGTTGCCACGTTCCGACGGTAAACTCGCTGGCATCGTGAAGCAGGAAAAGATGTTGCAGGGTGAGCTGAACGAACTGGCTCGCAATGGTGTGGCAGGCTATGCCATCAAGGTGGCAGAAGCACTTCAAGAGAAGCGAATCAGTCGAATCGCCGACAAGATAGCAGAACGACCTGAAGCGAAGATTGTACTCATTGCAGGACCTTCCTCCAGTGGCAAGACGACCTTCAGCAAGCGTCTTTGCGTGCAACTCATGGCATGCGGGCTGAAGCCTAAACTCATTTCACTCGACGATTACTTTGTGGATAGGACCCGCACTCCTATCGACGAAAACGGTGAATACGACTACGAATCCATCTACTCGCTCGACCTCGACCTCTTCCATCAGCATCTCAAACAACTGCTCAACGGCGAGGAAGTGGAGTTGCCACGCTACGACTTCCCAACAGGCAAGAGCGTGAAGAGCGGCATCCACTTCAAACTGGAGTCGAACACTATCCTCCTCATGGAAGGCATCCACGCGCTCAATCCGCTCATGTCGGAAGGTATTCCTGAAGAGAAGAAATTCCGCATCTACGTTTCTGCACTGACCACCATCAAACTCGACAACCACAACTACGTGCCAACCACCGACAACCGACTGATTCGCCGCATCGTTCGCGACAATCAGTTCCGTGGCACCAGCGCCCGTAGCACCATCGCTCGTTGGCCAAGTGTGCGTCGAGGAGAGGACAAGTGGATATTCCCTTATCAGGAAAATGCCGATGTGATGTTCAACAGTGCACTGATTTACGAACTCTCCGTACTTCGCAATCATGCGCTTCCACTGCTCGAATCCGTCTATGAGAACTGCGAAGAGCACACCCTCGCCGCTGCGCTCACCGAATTCCTCCGCTATTTCGAACCAATCAGCGATAAAGAACTTCCACCAACATCCCTCCTCCGCGAATTCCTCGGAGGAAGCTCGTTCCATTATTAAAGTGGCCCCTCCGGCCCCCCTCCAGCTCCCCCGAGGGGGAGGGAGCCATCCGGATGGAAAGCCAATGCCATCTTGAACTTGAAACCTGAAACTTGAAA
>OMTC01000317.1 GCA_900313845.1 uncultured Prevotellaceae bacterium | reverse complement strand
ACAACAGAACGGCTACGGATTAGGATTGGCTCTCTGTAAGATCATCGTCGAAAAGATGAACGGCCATATCACTGTATCTTCGAAATTGGGCGAAGGTTCCACATTCCGCTTCACCCTACCCTTCGAGGGCACCATTGGCGGACTACAGAAGAACTCGCGCATTACCACCAATTCACGCACCATTCGCGTTAGCACTAAGACCAACTGCAGCAAAAGCTGCCAAGAGTAAAGATTTCTTGTTCATAGGATTTTGTTTTTTGTAGTTAATATGGATGAAAATAAATAATGTATGTTCGTCAACATGTCACGCATGGCGACAGAATTCGGATGCAAAATTATTTTTTCGTGAAAACAAAACCAAATTTTTTAAAACATTTTTTGTAACACATATCTTTGGAAATGTAACATTATTTAGGAACCTATTGATTATCAGATATTTATAACCTATTTGGTTGACGATTGGAAAAAGAAAAAAACATGAAAAAATTTGTAGGAATGTGTGCTTTAGCGTAACTTTGCCACAGAAAAACAACTATTCAAGGTTATAATAAAAACACCTACAATGAAGAAAATTAATTATGTCATTTTAGCACTTTCCCTGTTATTGTGCTGTTTTGATTTGAAAGCTGAAGATGGAAGTCGTCTTTGGCTGAGAGCCGAGAAAAATGCTCAGCAAGTTCAACCCCAGGTGAAACTGAAAGGAAAGAAAGATGCTACGCTGCAAATTGCACGCGACGAAATCTTGCAGTATTGGAAAGGGAAAAAAGTCCTTCTTTGCGTGACGAAAGATGGAAAAACATCCGATGGATTCGATATTTTTGACGATGGAAAGGCGATTCATGTAGAGTCGGCTACCAGCCTTGGTGTACTCTATGGCGCCTACACCTTATTAAGAATGCAGGCAATGGACCAAGCGTTGCAAGGAAGAGTGAGTGAGACTCCTTGCTACGACATCCGCATCCTGAACCATTGGGACAATCCCAATGGCACTGTGGAGCGTGGATTTGCGGGACGCAGCATCTTCTGGAAGGATGGTGCCCAGTCTCAAAGGAATCATGTAGATGCAACGCCCAATCAGGTGGATGGTTTGACGGGTGCTTCCGCTCTTCTGGATGAAACTGACAAGGTTTCTTCCAAGAACACAAAGTTGTCGCCTGAAGAAAAGGTCTGGAAAGCATACGCTCGTGCCAATGCTTCGATTGGTATCAATGCCACGGTTCTGAACAATGTGAATGCGAAGCCCCTCATGTTGGGCGAAGAAAAGTTGCAGGAAACCAAGCGCATTGCCGATGTGTTGCGTCCTTACGGCATCAAAGTCTATCTCAGTGTGAATTTTGCTTCGCCTAAGGCACTTGGTGGACTTCCTACGGCTGACCCCCTCGATAAGGATGTGCGCCAGTGGTGGAAAGACAAGGCAGACGAAATCTATCGTTTGATTCCTGATTTCGGCGGATTCCTCGTGAAAGCCAATTCTGAAGGCGAACCTGGTCCGATGGATTATGGACGCACCCATGTGGATGGAGCGAATATGCTTGCCGAGGCACTTGCTCCTCATGATGGTATCGTCATGTGGCGTGCATTTGTCTATTCAGCTACGGGAAGCGACCGTGCCGCTCAAGCTGTGGAGGAGTTTATGCCATACGATGGCAAGTTTGCCAACAATGTCATCATCCAGATTAAGAATGGTCCTGTGGATTTCCAACCACGCGAACCTGTCTCTCCTCTTCTCATGTCGATGAAGCAAACCAAGACGATGATTGAGGTGCAAATCACGCAGGAGTACTTGGGCGAGAGTGTGCACAGTGTGTTCTTGGCACCGATGTGGCGCGAGTGCTTCGATACCTTGAAAGCTCCCGATGGATTCGCTAATTTTGAGAAACATGAGGAAGGTCGAAAGACGGCTTTTGCTGGTGTTGCCAACATTGGTGATTCTCGCAATTGGTGTGGTAGCGATATGGCACAAGCCAACTGGTATGCTTTCGGTCGTTTGGCATGGAATCCTAATTTGAGTAGCGAACAAATTGCTCGTGAGTTCTTGATGCAGACATTCTCGAAAGACATGAGTTTTGTATCGGCAATGACTCGAGTGATGTGTGATTCTCGCGAAACCTGTGTGAAGTATATGATGCCGCTCGGACTTCACCACATCTTTGCGGGTGGACACCACTATGGTCCTGAGCCTTGGTATGCTCCTAACGGAGTCCGCGAGGATTGGTTGCCACGTTTCTATCATAAGGCAGACGCTGAAGGTCTTGGTTTCGACCGCACGGTAGAGACGGGTAGTGGTGCCACGAAGCAATACCCACCTTCTCTCTTCTCCTTATATAATGATATTAACAAATGTCCAGATAATCTCATCCTTTGGTTCCATCATGTGAAGTGGAATCACGTCATGCGCAATGGCAAGACTCTTTGGAACAATCTCTGTCTCACTTACGAGGATGGTGTGAAGGAAGCAGAAGCACAGGCTGAGGTGTGGCGCTCCATGAAGCCATACGTGGATGCCGACCGTTGGAATGCCTTGATGCAGCGCTACGACCGTCAAGCCCGAGATGCTTGGTGGTGGCGAGATGCCTGTGTACTCTATTTCCAGCAGTTCTCCAAACTCCCACTGCCAGATGGCTACCGTCCTGCGAAGTTCAAGTTAGAAGACCTGATGCGCTATCGCCTTCGCATGGACAACTACACGGCTGCGGATATGAACAAACTACCATAACGTCACAGCGCTTCATGGGAATTGTCTGAAGCGCTTGTTCGGATTTACTAAAGCATTTTAGAGGATTATCAGAAGGGAATTTTTGGATTGACTGAACCAATCCTTTGGATTTAACTAGTTGCCGAAGGCTCGTTATCGAAATGACGAGCCTTCGGCGTTTCGATAACGAGCCTTCGCCGTGTTAACGTTGAGGGCTCGGCGTTTCAGTTGAATCAAATGAAAAGCTCAGTAAAATCGAAGGGCAAGTTCAGTGAAACCAAAGGATAGTGCCACT
>OMTC01000187.1 GCA_900313845.1 uncultured Prevotellaceae bacterium | reverse complement strand
CCATCCCTGATCGTTTCTACTACAATGTAAAAACACTGACGAAGCTGACAATCGGAAACAACGTTGAGACCATTGGTTCTTCCGCTTTTTCCGGCACGGGTCTGACATCAGTCACCTTGGGAACCAATGTCAGCAGTTTGGGCCGTTATTGTTTTCAAAACTGTGCAAACCTCGCTAAATTTACTTATAATAACAAGTTGACAGCAATTCCAGACCAGTGCTTCGAAGGAACTGGTATTACGGAGATGACCATTCCCGACATAGTCACCTCCATTGGAAGCAGTGCCTTCAACGAATGCTCCCGTCTTGCTTCCATCACTATAGGAAAGGGCGTTACTTCTGTAGGTGGTTGGGCGTTTTCCAATTGCCATAAGATTCGCACTTTCATCGTGAATGCCGTTGACCTTGGTTCATGGGGTTCTTATTGGAACAGTGGCATGGACAGTGTGCAAACGATGAGCCTCGACATGAAGACCATCCCTGATCGTTTCTACGACAATGTGAAAACCCTGACGAAGTTGACACTTGGAACCCACGTGGAAACCATTGGGCACAATGCTTTCCAAAGCACCAGCCTCACTAATCTTATTATAGGTAATAACGTCACCAAGATAGATTACGGTGCTTTTGATAATTGCAGCAGTCTCACCTCAGTGAAGTTTAACAATAAGTTGACCACCATTGGAGAAAATGCATTCAGAAAATGTAATCTCAAATCACTTGACATTCCTGACAATGTCATTACACTCGGTACACGCGCCTTCCAAAGCAACGAAAATCTGAAAACCGTCAATATAGGCAATGGAGTGTCAACTATTGGCGGTTGGTGCTTCGAGTGGTGTTATGCGTTAACCGATGTCACGCTGGGTACGTCACTGACCAGTTTTGGCTCATTAGTTTTCCAATTTGATGAAAAAATCAGCAGCATCACCTTCTTGGGAACGGTTCCACCAGATGGCTTCAATGCCGAGCAGTCGAGATCGATTGCAGTGCTTTATGTTCCTGCGGGATTCGGACCCACCTACCGAGAGAAATACAAAAACTATCGCATCGTGGAGCAAGGAAGCAAAATCGACTTCACCATGACCACCACCGCTGGCGGACAGGTGCAATATTTTGTAGAGCAACAGGGAAGTGCAATCAATGCCCTCAGTCTGAAAGTGAATGGATTTATCAACGGCACTGATATAGATTACATCCACGGAGAACTTTACTCGTTGAATAAACTTGACCTCTCTGGCGCTAAGATTGTGAGCGGTGGAGACAGCTATCATGTATGGGACATCAATAATGGAACTCCAAATCAAATCTCATGGCATGGAAGCTACGAGACGGAGAATAATGTTATCGGTGACTGGATGTTCTACAATATGCCATATCTCAAAACCTTGCTTCTGCCTTCTGGTGCAACGAAGATGGGTGCACACGCTGTACAGTATTGTACACATCTTTCTGAATTGACGCTGCCGACTGGACTCACTGAGATTGGCGAACAGGCATTCCGACAGACTGCCATCACCCAAATGACTTTACCTTCGAAAGTGACGGTGATTCCAAACGAGATGTGTTATGACTGCAGTCAATTGAAGAAGCTCGTATTGCCAAATGGTGTGACCAGCATCGGCACATCCGCTTTTTCCGAATGCGATTCTCTGACTTCCATCACCATTCCTACCGCTTTGCAGACCATCGGCAACTATGCTTTCTATAATGCCCCTAAGCTTGCTACTCCTCTCGTGTTCCCTAAAAGTCTCACCTCCATTGGCGAAAGAGCTTTCGAGTTCGGCAATCTCATCCCATCGGTTCAGTTCAATCAAGGACTCAAGAGCATCGGATATGCTGCATTCGATGATTGTTTTGTGATGACCATGAGTTCGCTCCCATCCAGCCTCACTTCCATCGGCGGTTATGCTTTCGAGGACTGTCGCGCTATCACCGAGGTCACGCTCCCTGCTGCCATCAAGGACGTGCAACTAGGCACCTTCATGCGTTGTACTGCCCTTACGAAGGTGGTGCTTGCTTCAGGCACTACTGCCATTCGTCATGATGCTTTCAATGGTTGCGAGAATCTCACAAACTGCAATATCAACCAATCCAGCTTGACTATTTTGGAGCACAACGCATTCAGCAACACAGCCTTCACTAAGGTTACCCTTCCGAATAGCCTTACTTCGGTCGATTATTCCGTCTTCCAGGACTGTCGAAACCTCACCTCTATCAATGTACCAACGGGCATCGATTACGTGCCCGCACGTTTCGTGCAGAATTGTCCGTTGCTCACCACCGTTACGATGCACAATGGCATACGCACGGTGAAGGATAACGCTTTCAATGCTTGTGTCGCTCTCGAAAAAATCACCCTCAACAACAATATCACCTATATTGACCAATATGCTTTCTATCAGTGCGAGAAGCTGAAGTTGGAGAAACTGCCATCGAAGATAGAGAACCTCCACTACTCAGCCTTCAACGGTTGCAAGGCAATCACCAAAATGACTTTTCCAGCCACACTGAAGATGCTCAACAACAGTGCGTTCGACGACTCTGGCTTGCAGGAAGTCACCCTCACTGCCGTGCCCGAAACTTTTGGCAATTACGTGTTCAACAATTGCGCTGACTTGGTGAAAGTGACGTTGCCTAACGACCTTAGGGATCTGCCTAACTACACGTTCCAGAACTGTACGAAGCTCACCACTATCGTGTTGCCTGACTCGCTCCGCCGAATCGGTTATGCTACGTTCTACAACTCAGGGCTTCTCCGCATAGAGCTCCCTCAGGTTCTCCAAACCATCGACGACTATGCTTTCGCAAACACTCAGCTATCGTCGTTCCGCCTGCCAGATAGTTTCACCGACGACTTAGGTGCGTACGCCTTGCAGAACTGTAAACGCCTCAAAACCGTTTATCTCGGTCGCAATCAGGACTATGCCCAAATATCCTCCTTCACCTGCCTGCAAGGCTGCGACTCCTTGCAGTTGCTCCGGATTTATGCTGGTGCGCCACCCAAGTGCAATTCCTATTATATGAGCTATCGCAAGAACTGCGTGCTCGAAGTGCCTGAGGACGCACTCAGCCTCTATCAAGCAGCTGATGTGTGGAAGGAATTCAAGGAAATCCGTTCTTTCTACACAGGAGATGTGTTAGCAGACGAGGATTTTGCTGTGATGAAACTCATCTATCAGCAACTCGATGGTGCACACTGGAAGAATCCTTGGAATTTGGAAAACAACCACCGCTCTGTGGGTAAATGGCAGGGTGTCACTTTCGATGGTGATTACATCAAGGGCATCGACTTGAGTGCTCAAGGACTGAAGGGTGAATTGAAGAACGACATATTCACTTTGGCTCACCTCACCACCCTCAATCTCTCCAACAATGCCATCAGTGGTAATCTTGGAAAAGTGTTGCCTGAGCTTTTCTCTGGCAGCCGACTCAAAGAAGTGTATTTGTGGGGCAACAAACTGAGTGGTGACCTCTATCCATTTGCTTCGAAATTGCCTGAACTGACCAAAATTGACGTCAGTTATAATCAGTTGACTGCTATATCAAAGCCGTTGTCACAATCCTTGCTCACAAGGGACAATTTGCTCTATGGTGGGCAATTTATTGACTACGCAACCAAACAGCCAGTTGTCACAAAGGATAATCCTGCCATCCAAGTGACTGTGGGAGTGCCTTTCGACTATGAGTTCAATTCATTGCAGACTTATCGACACAACTATCAAGATTATCAGTTGGTGGAGAATTACTTGCAATATATCTACAAGAGTGGCAATAGCATCACCAATGGGCAAACAGGTTTGCGCCGTGCGGATGCAAATAGCGAATGGAATATCACCACATCGGGTGGCGAGTATTTCAAGGCTCCTAAAGGTGTGCCTGTGGCATTCTCTGCCTACAACTGGAATTATTATCGTCCGTTGAACTACAATCCTTCCATTTTCATTTTCGATTGGACGGATGGAGATGCCAATGCCGACCAGATAGTCGATGTGAGCGACTTGCAGAGCATCATCTATTTCGCTATGTACGACACTCGTTCTGAGGAATTGCCTTTCAACTTTTCTGCTGCCGATGCCAATATAGATGATATCATCGATGTGAGAGACATCGTGGGAAGTGTGAACTATATCCTCGATCAGGATGAGGCAGCTGTCGCGCCTATCCATTTATACAAAAAGGTATCGCCTGTTGTTATCAACCACCTCCTTGTTGACGGCGGAAACCTTGTCTTGGCGAACGCTGAACCTGTGGCTGCTTTGCAAATCTTTGTAAGTGGAGCATCCGCACGGGAATTGAAGCTGAATCCAGAACTGCGACAAAAATTCTCCGTTTCCATGCGTGACTTGGCAGACGGTGTGCGACTTTTGGTATATTCTGCACAAGGCAACACACTCCCTGCGGGTGATAATATGTTGCTGACAGACCTGCCTGACGGGGCTTCTATTACCAGTGTTCGCCTTGTCGATAGCAAGGCAAAACATCTTGGTGTTGATATTCAAG
>OMTC01000350.1 GCA_900313845.1 uncultured Prevotellaceae bacterium | reverse complement strand
CCGTAGTGAACACAGGAACACTGAACCATTAATCAATGGCAAAGAAAGAAAGCAAGAGCTTTATCCTTCGTGTTGACGCTGAGACGATGAACGCGATAGAGGCATGGGCTGCGGACGAGTTCCGCAGCACCAATGGCCAGTTGCAGTGGATCATCACCGAGGCATTGCGTAATGCCAAGCGTCTGCCAAAAAAGAAGAAAGATAATGGAACAGGAGAAATTTGATATTAAGAAAGTAAAAGTACACCGTACGCCCGAGGGTACCATCTTTGAGACGACTGCCCTCGTTATCTTGCTGAGTGCATGGATTGTGTCGATAGCCACGCAAAAACTGGCTACTACTGACGAATGGTTTGGCCTTCGCGTTTTTTCCATAGTCACCATCGTTAGCCTATTGTGCGCCTACTCACCGAGTCATATTAATCTTTTTAGCATCCAATTGCGAAATATCCGTCAGGTCGAACTATCGATTCGCATGGTGCGTATTCTTGCTGTTGGATTGGCTTTGATGAGCTTTATAATAGCTGCTTTCAGTCCTGACTCGCCCCTGACGAAAGTTTTTTGTATAGGTGTTCTGGCAGTGATTGGCGTCATTGGTTTTGTATTTATTTACCTCATCCAGAAGACAGAATGAAAAAACGATTCTTAACTTTAGCTTTAGCCTGCATTGGTATTACTGCCTCTGCACAGAACATCAGTGGCACATGGAACGGAGAACTTGTTGCCGGTATTCAAAAGATTCCATTGGTATTGAACCTTACGGCCGATGGCAAATGTACACTAGATAGTCCTCAGCAGGGTGCGAAGGGCATTCCTGCAAACGTTGATTTCCTTTCTGCTGATTCTCTGAAAGTAAGTGTCAGTTCGTTGAATGCATCATACGCAGCCCATCTGGAGAATGGCGAGTTAAAAGGCGTGTTTACCCAAAACGGTTTCAAGTTACCATTGAATCTGAAATCTGGTGAGCGAGCAAAAGCGAATCGCCACCAGACTCCACAGCCCCCATATCCATACGAGACAGAAGAGGTGACATTTTCCAACGACAAAGCAGGAGCCACACTCGCGGGAACACTCACCATTCCAGCCGATGCCAAATGTGTACTCCTGATGGTGACGGGCAGTGGTGCGCAGAACCGAGATGAAGAGGTGTTCGAACATAAACCCTTCGCAGTAATAGCCGACAGGTTGGCTCGTGCGGGCATTGCCACCCTACGTTATGACGACAGGGCGACGGGCAAATCTATTGGTGGTATGGATGCCAACGTTACCACTAAAGACTTTGCCGAAGATGCTGCAGCGGGTATCGAGTGGCTCCGTTCATCCAAACGATTCAAGAAGGTGGGCATCCTGGGTCATAGCGAAGGTGGCTCGATAGCCTTTATGTTGGGCGCACAGAAAAAAGTAGATTTCATTGTCTCACTGGCAGGTCCTGCAGTGAAGCGTGATAGTATTCTGCTGGCACAGAACAAATTGCTGGGAGGTGATGCTGCTAAGGATCTCACCATAGAGAAACTGCGCGAGATGCCTCAAATCAAACAAAGTCCTTGGATTCAGTGGTTCATCGACTACGACCCTCAGAACGATATCGCTAAAATCAAATGCCCTGTAATGGCTTTGAATGGCAGTAAAGACTGTCAGGTCGTCGCCAGTCAGAGTGTACCCGCCCTGCGTCGCACTCTGCCCAAAAACAAGCAAAACCTTATCAAACAGTATGATGGGCTAAACCACTTGTTCCAACACTGCAAGACAGGTCTGCCCATAGAATACGGCACCATAGAAGAAACCTTCTCTGAAGAAGTCATCAGAGACATCATAACATGGGTAAAACAACTCAAATAATATACTATTATGGTAGAACTAAAGAACGAACAGTTGACCATTCGTGTCGCTGAGAAAGGAGCCGAACTCCAGAGTGTGAAAGACAGTGAGGGTAGGGAATATATGTGGCAGGCAGGCGCTGAGTGGCCTCGCCATTCACCTGTTTTGTTTCCGCTGGTTTGCAGTGTTAACGACAATACCTATCGTGTGGATGGTAAAGAATATCACTTGCCACGTCATGGTTTTGCCCGTGACAGTGAGTTTACTTTAGTCTCTCAATCACCAGAGAAAGTAACTTTTGCCCTTCATGATAATGAAGAGACACTGAAGGTGTATCCTTATCATTTCAATCTCGCCATTACTTATCGTCTGGAGGGCAACAGAATACATGTCATCTGGCATGTAGAGAATACCGATGCCCGGGAGATCCATTTCCAGATTGGTGGGCATCCTGCCTTTAATGTACCAGGAGGAAAACTGCAGGGAATTATCAAACTTGACAACGAGGAACCGATGGACGCGCTGAGGAGCTACGCTGACGGTAGTCATGATATGGTGGAGGTTCCTTTGGAGGCAGATATGGGTATCTTGGAGATATCGAACAATTTCTTCCGTAACGACAGTGTGAAGATTCATAAGAGCCAGACCCGTAGGGCCATGTTGATGGACACCGATGGCGAGCCTGCTGTGACTGTTGATTATAAGACACCCGTTTGTGCCTTCTGGAGTCCTTATGACAAACAGGCTCCTTTCGTGTGCATCGAACCTTGGTATGGTATTGGTGACCCCCGTGGTTTCAATGGCGAGTTTAAGGACAAGCCTCTAATGAACCATCTCCAGCCAGGAGCTTCCTTTATGTCAAGATATACAATAACAATTAAATAAGAAAGATAAACAATGAAGAAACTT
>OMTC01000042.1 GCA_900313845.1 uncultured Prevotellaceae bacterium | reverse complement strand
TGGGAGTCTCATCACGCGTGAATTGCGTGCGGCTTGTGGTTTTACGGGTCCCAATATGCGCAGTCGTTTCGATGGCTATATCACTCGTTTGCAGATGGGTTGCCATATCGTGACGGAGGACTTCGTTTATCCTACCGATAAGCATGGGCGCGAATATGGTTGGGGATGGTCCTTGCTCACCACGCCTGAGGAACTCTATGGCAAAGATGCCTGTGAGTGTGAGCGTTCCCCCGAGGAATCCCGCCAACGCATCTTGGCTCACTTGCACAGCATCTTGCCAAATGCTTCTGATAAGCAAATTGAAAGACTTGTGTGAATGAAAGACATGTGAGAAAAAAGGTCGTCCCATGCAGGAGGTTCTTGCATGGGACGACCTTTATATGTTTCATCAAGTTGTTGTTATTTCTTCTTGAAATAGTTTTTGAAACGGCGATAACCTTCTACTCCAAGGATGGTGAGACCTGAGTACTGGGCGGTTTTGGCGAGTCCGAAGAGGATGGTCCAAAGGATGGTTTTGGTGGCGGCACTGGTTGGGAGTGCCATCTGAGCGAAGGAAAGAATATAGAAAGGGATGCAACTGAGAAGGACGATGACACCCGTGCGGAACGAAAGTCCTTGCAACCATGCTTGGGCTTTCAAGAAGAAACGACGAAGGGCGGTGCTGTCGTTCACTTCTCTGCGTAGAGGATAGTTGCCACGGAGCGATTCAAAGGCTTCGGGATGCGCTTTCAGTCGGACGGTATCCACTCGAGGGTCATAAAGGGAAATCTTACCATTTGGGGCTTTCCCATTGATGAATGGGTCTATCGTCACCTTGGGTTCCGTGTCTGCATAGGAAAAATTCCTTGGCAAGCGTGGCGGATTGACGTTAAATGAATAATGTGATTTAGCGAGAAGCGATGAAGAGTATTTTTCATTCTTCATTCTACATTCTTCATTCTTCATTAAGAATTGTGCAATGGCTTGCAACGACATGCGAGTGGCGTTGGCCTTGCCATCAGCGGAGTAGCCGGCGATGTGGGGAGTGGCGATGATGGCTTTTTCGAGAAGTTTCAGACTCATCTTTGGTTCGCCTTCCCAGGTGTCGATAACTGCATTGCTCACTTGTCCGCTTTCGAGTGCGTGGAGCAGTGCTTCGTTATCTACCACAGGACCTCGACTCGAGTTGATGATGAGCGGTTTTTTGCGAAGTGAGGCAAAAAATGCTGCATCTGCCATGTGGTAAGTGGGGTATTCTCCATCCTTGGTGAGTGGCGTGTGGAAGGTGATGATGTCGCAGAGTTCTGCCAACTGGGGAAGTGCGTATTTCTCGCCCTTCGGTGGGTCGCAGCGCAAGACGGTTAAGCCCTTTTTCTCCAAATCGTTGGCAACGAGTGTGCCCACGTGTCCCACACCAACGACTCCCACGGTAAGCCCTTTCTTCAAAAGACCAAGAACAAGGAGTGAGTTGTGGATGTATTGGCATACGGAGGAAGCGTTACAGCCAGGGCAGTTGGTCCATTGGATGCCAGCTTGCTTGAGATAATCTTTGTCGAGATGGTCGTGCCCAATGGTGGCAGTGACGATAAAGCGCACACGTGAATCTTTAAGCAATGCTTCGTTGCAATGCGTGCGAGTACGTACCACGAGGATGTCGGCATCAGCCACGTCCTTCGGCCCGATTTCGCTACCCTTCAGATAGACGGTTTCGTCAACGAGTTTCTCTATCTCTCCCTTGATGAAGGGAATCTTGTCGTCAATAACTGCTTTCATGGGTGCAAAGATAGCGGTTTTTGAAATAACACAAGTGTAAAAAAATACGAAAGGTTTTGGCAAAGTCGGTTTTTATGCTTAGATTTGCATTTGTAATCATAACAAAAACGAGTATAGAGTATGACTTTTACGCAATTATCCATGCCGATTTTTGAGCAAGCTATCAATGATTATCATGTCGTTGACGATGTGGACCAGCCATTGAAGAATCCTTACGAAGTGGGAACAATTGAATACTATCTCTATGTGAAAAACTGGATTGACACTGTGCAGTGGCATTTCGAGGACATCATTCGTGACCCCAAAATCGACCCTGAGGCAGCTCTCGTGTTGAAGCGCAGAATCGACAAGAGCAATCAGGACCGCACGGACCTCGTGGAGATGATTGACAGTTATTTCCTCGATAAATACAAGGATGTGAAGGTTTTGCCCGATGCCACCATCAATACGGAGAGTCCTGCCTGGGCTGTGGATCGCCTGAGCATTTTGGCACTGAAGATTTATCACATGAGGGAGCAGGTGGATCGCAAGGATGCCGATGCAGAGCACATTGCCAAGTGTCAGCAGAAACTGGATGTGCTGTTGGAGCAACAGAAGGACCTCTCCACTGCTATCGACCAGTTGCTTGCCGACATCGAGGCTGGACGCAAGTACATGAAGGTGTACAAGCAAATGAAAATGTATAACGACCCAAGTACCAACCCTATACTTTACGGACAGAAATAAGTATGTTTCGATTACTCATCACACGATTCTCAGCTATAGGCGATGTGGCTATGACAGTGCCCGTCGTGCATTCGCTTGCCAGTCAGCATCCCGAAATGCGCATCACCATGCTTACGAAGAAGGGAATGAAACCGTTCTTCGATTGGATGCCTGCCAACGTGGAGGTGATAGGTGTGGATGTGAATAAATATGATGGAGTGGTCGGACTGGAAAAACTCTTTAATGAGTTGAAAAAGCGGAAGTTTGATGCGATGGCAGACTTGCACGATGTGCTCCGCACCAAATATTTGCGTTCTCGCTTCAAGTTGAGTGGCGTGAAAACGGCGAAAATCGACAAAGGGCGCGAGGACAAAAAGGAACTCATGGGCAAGGGAATGAGCAACGAAGCGTTGATTCCCATGACAGAACGCTATGTGCAGGTGCTGAACAAGCTGGGTATTGAGGTGACGCTCAATTACGACCGTGCTTTCGACCCTCGCGATGAGGACTATGCTCCTGTTTTCAATCGTGTGGGACGCAAGCGTGCGGGTGAAGTGTGGATTGGTGTCGCTCCGTTTGCCGCTCATGTCAATAAAATCTATCCGTTGGAGAAGATGCACGAAGTGGTACGGACCTTGGCAAACCACGATGTGCATGTGTTTCTCTTTGGCGCAGGCGAGGAAGAGAAGAGCGTGTTAACGAGTTGGGAAGGTCCGAACGTCATCAGTGTGTGCGACAAATTGGGAGGACTGCACAATGAAATGCTCTTGATGTCGAAACTCGACACGATGTTGGCGATGGATTCAGCCAATATGCACATCGCCGCGTTGGTCGGCACCCGAGTTGTCTCTATTTGGGGTGCTACGCATCCGAAGGCTGGTTTCACGCCTTGGCACCAACCGCTCGACAATATCATTCAGATGGAGAATCTCCCTTGTCGTCCTTGTTCCGTGTATGGAGATAAGCCATGCCAGTTCGGCGACCTTCGCTGCATGAATCTAATCACGCCCGAGATGATTCTCGAAAAGCTTCTTATGAAGTAAAACTTGCAAAGTTCTCAAGTTTTTCACTCTTCACTCTTCACTTCTCACTTTTCACTCTTCACTTTTCACTCTTCCATGTATCGCATCGTTTTCTCACTCTGTTGGCTTATTTCGCTACTTCCGCTGCGGGTGCTCTATGTGTTTTCAGATTTCATGTATCTTCTTGTGCGCTTCGTGGTACGTTATCGACGAAAGGTGGTGCGAAAGAATCTGAGAGAGTCTTTTCCAGAGAAGACGGAAAAGGAGTTGCGGGAGATAGAGCGCAAGTTCTACCATGCGTTTTGCGATTATTTCGTGGAGGACATTAAGTGTTTCTCCATGTCGAAGGAGCAAATGATGAAACGCATGACTTTCGGTAATGCTGAGTGGTTGAAGGAGGGTTTTGAGAAAGGAGATTACCAAATAGTGCTTCTATTTTTGGGGCATTTTGGTAACTGGGAATGGATTGCATCGATTCAATATTCGTTCCCCGAAATAAATGTTTCGCAGGTTTACCACAAGCTTTACAATGATGTGAGCGAGCGTCTTTTCCTTTATCTTCGTGAGAGATATGGCGGAGAATGCATCACGATGCAGAATACGTTTCGTCGCTTGTATCAGTTGAAGAAAGAAGGAAAGAAAGTGTTTTGTGGTTTTATTGCCGACCAACAACCCAAGTGGGAGGCAATTCATCATTTCACACCTTTCCTTAATCATGAAACTGCCGTTTTCATCGGCGGAGAACATATCGCCAAGCGACTCGATGCCGTCTTGGCTTATGGTCGAATGTCTCGTGTTCGTCGAGGCTATTATCATTTGGATATAATCCCTATTTCGACAGACAGCAAGTCTGTGCCAGATTACGAAGCAACGGACCAGTACATGCGTTTGTTGGAAGAAGACATTAAGAAAAATCCGCATCTATGGCTTTGGACTCATAAGCGATGGAGTCGCACTAAGGAAGAGTGGGAGCGTCGCCAAGCCGCGAATGGGAACGATGCATAAAAAGTCGAATTCAACGATTCAAAAACCGCAAAAATACTCGAATTCATCGGTAGTTTTGCGGTTTTTGTGTTTCTATCAATTTGTGGTTGCTCTTGATTTCAATAGGCATTTTTCTCTGGAAGTCAAAGCGTTGTTTCTTGATTGTTTTTTGCCTCTTGGCTCATGGTGCGGTAGGCATTCGGTGTGAGGTTATATGCATTGCGGAATTGTCGATAGAACGTGCGGGAAGAACCGAAACCTGATTCTTCTGCCACCACTTCGAGGATGTAGTCCGTGTTTTCCAACAGTTCACATGCATGGCGCAAGCGGTAGTGCAGCAGTGTATCGCTCAAACTGATTCCGCATTCCTTTTCAAACTGTGCTTCGATGTCGGCAGAGCGCATGAGCAGTTGCTTTTCGAGAGGCTTGATGCTGAACTCCGACTTTCGGTAATTGTCGTTCTCCTCAATGTGTTGAATCACTTGCCAATATACGCTCCTCTCCTTGTTGGTGTCTTTCTCTGTCGGTTGATGAGGCAATTTCCTTTTGTTGGAATTCTTCACGGAATTGAAGAGGAATTCATTGTCTTTCATCCGTTGACGATTGCGGTAGCGAAGAATGAAGATGATACCGATGAGGGAGAGGATGAGCAGAATGAAAAGAATCATGATGACTTTGTTGCTCAGCAAAAGTCTTTCTCTGGATTTGAGCGCGTTTTCCAATTCGTTCGTATTGAATACCGTGTTGATTTCCATCGGTATGGCATCGTTTTCGGCTTCACGGATGCTATCCATCAAGGTGGCATACCTTTCAAAAGCGGGATAAAGTTTGTCTTTCATGCCCAGTTTCTGGTAAGCCATCATCAAGTATTGGGTGGTGTTCAGTAAAAGAAACGATGGATGGGAAGTTTCCAGCATGGGTTCCACGATATTCACGAGTTGGTCCCATTGCTCCGAGAGTGCCAAGTATTCAGCCACCGAAGGAAGAATGTCTTCGGTGTGGTCGTAAAGGTCCATCATTTCCAAGGTTCGCAGATAGTATTCTTCCGCCTCCTCTGTGTAGCCCAATTTCTGACTTGTAATCATGAGACTGGCACAGATGGATTGTTGGAAATTCTTGGAAATATCGGCGAATTCATCATCATTTTGGATATGCTTCTCGATTTGCTGCAAGAGTTTCTTTCCTTCGTGATAGGCGATGAAGTTGCTGTCGATTTTTTGATAGTTGTAGATTTGCTGGAATTGGATGGCCTTTTGCAGCAGTTGCTGGTCGAATTTGCTTGGGCAAGCCTGTGCTGCCACTTTGGCGCTGTCGAGCATTTTCTGGCTTTCCTCCATGTTGCTGTCAAGCACACAGGTGCAATAGGAAAGGAACTGGTAGGCTGTGGATTCGTAGTAGTGGGAGGATTCCACTTTCTCTTCCACTTCCTGCGCGCGGTTTTTCATGAGTTGTGCATTGCGTGAGAGCAGACGCAAGTGTCCCATGCGGCTTTCTATGGTACAAATTGCCAAGATGGCATGTAACTCTGTGTGGTGGTTCCCCTCCTTCATCGCGTGTTTGTAGGCATCGTAAATGTAAGGAGCAGCCTTTCCTGTTTTGTCTTCGTTGAGGTAGAACATTCCCTTGGTGATTTCCCAATCGCTTTGCTTGAAATTCTTCCACCCGTTGGCTTTTTCGCGTCGTCCCAGGCTGTCCAGTCGCTCGTGGGCTATTCGTGTGTTGTCATACCAAACAGCCTCGATGGAATCAAGCGTGTATATGTCATCTGCATACACGGAAATACATGCAGTGAGAAGCAGCAGACATAATACTATTTTTTTCGAGAAGGAAAACATCAGTGAATAATAAATATATATATGTAGGTAAGGGAGGATTGTTTGTACCCTAAATCTATGATGCAAAAATAGCAATTTTTTCCTTTATTTCCTAAAACCCTCTAAAAAAGTTTACGAATTGCATCAAAATGTTCAAGTAAATGAGGAAAAACCATGATTCGCCACTTCCACCACTTCATAAAAAAAGCAAGGTCGTTTCACAACGACCTTGCCAGAAAAAATGATTCTTATGGAGAATCGGGGAGAAATTATTTGGATGAATGAATGTTTTCCAAATTTTCGATTAGAGCTTTGGACCAGCTGCTACGAGAGCCTTACCAGCTTCGTTTGTCTCGTACTTCTTGAAGTTCTTGATGAAACGAGCTGCGAGGTCTTGAGCCTTCTTGTCCCACTCACCACGGTCCTGATAAGTGTCGCGTGGATCGAGGATACCCCAAGCTACACCGTCGAGCTGAGTAGGAACGGTGAAGTCGAAGTAAGGAATCTGCTTTGTTGGAGCTTCATCGATGGAGTGGTTGAGGATAGCGTCGATGATACCACGAGTGTCGCGGATAGAGATACGCTTGCCTGTACCGTTCCAACCAGTGTTCACGAGATATGCCTTAGCACCGCTCTTCTGCATCTTCTTAACGAGTTCCTCAGCATACTTTGTTGGGTGAAGCTCGAGGAATGCCTGGCCGAAGCAAGCAGAGAATGTTGGAGTAGGTTCAGTGATACCACGCTCTGTACCAGCCAACTTAGCTGTGAAACCAGAGAGGAAGTAGTACTTAGTCTGCTCAGGGTTGAGGATAGATACTGGAGGGAGCACACCGAATGCGTCAGCAGAAAGGAAGATAACCTGCTTAGCATCAGGACCAGCGCTCTTGCCGTTCACCTTCTTCACGATGTTGGTGATGTGGTCGATTGGGTAGCTCACGCGAGTGTTCTCAGTCACGCTCTTGTCAGCGAAGTCAATCTTGCCATTCTCGTCAACAGTTACGTTCTCGAGGAGAGCGTTGCGACGGATTGCGTTGTAGATGTCTGGCTCGCTTTCCTTGTCGAGGTTGATAACCTTAGCATAGCAACCGCCTTCGAGGTTGAATACGCCTTCGTCGTCCCATCCGTGCTCGTCGTCACCAATGAGGAGACGCTTAGGGTCGGTAGAAAGAGTAGTCTTACCAGTACCAGAAAGACCGAAGAAGATGGCAGTGTTCTTGCCTTCCATGTCGGTGTTAGCAGAGCAGTGCATAGAAGCGATGCCCTGGAGAGGGAGGTAGTAGTTCTGCATAGAGAACATACCCTTCTTCATTTCACCACCATACCAAGTGTTGATGATGCACTGTTCGCGGCTTGTAGTGTTGAAAGCAACGCAAGTCTCAGAGTTGAGGCCGAGTTCCTGGTAGTTCTCCACCTTTGCCTTAGATGCGTTGTAGATGACGAAGTTAGGCTCAAAGGTTTCCAATTCAGCTTCTGTAGGCTGGATGAACATGTTCTTGATGAAGTGTGCCTGCCATGCTACTTCGAGAACGAAGCGAACAGCCAAACGAGTAGCCTCGTTAGCACCGCAGTAAGCATCAACTACATACAGATTCTTGTTGGAAAGTTCCTTCACAGCAATATCCTTGATCTTAGCCCAAACTTCTTCCGACATTGGGTGGTTGTCGTTCTTGTAGCCTTCAGTAGTCCACCAAACCTTGTCGTGGCTCTGAGCATCGTCAACGATGTACTTGTCCTTAGGAGAACGGCCTGTGAAGATACCTGTCATTACGTTTACTGCGCCAAGCTCAGTCACTTGACCAACTTCATAACCTTCAAGACCTGGCTTTGTTTCCTCTTCGAAAAGGAACTCATAGGAAGGATTGTGAGCAATCACGGTTGAACCAGTGATGCCGTACTGTGTTAAATCTAATTTTGCCATACTTAAAATTAAATTATAGAGAGTTTTAGAAATGATTCCCTTTGGTTGTATTGTAAATTTAATGGGTGTACAGTTAAAATCTCCCGAATATCATGATGAATATCCCAAAAATTCCCTTTCCACTTTCTAAATCGATACAAAGTTAGTAATAAATTTCTTTTGTGCTAACAAATTGCCTTACTTTTTATTCTTTTTTCACAAAATTGCCAACATTTGTCAATCCTACACTCTTTTCAAACGCTCTGTTGCAACGTCTGTGTTGCAAACGAGGCAAAAATGTACTTCATTTCCATCTCTTCACTCTTCACGCTTCACACTTCACACTTCACGCTTCACGTCTAAGTATTTCCACCAGCACCTGATAGATGTTGTCAATCGTTTTGAGTTCCACTCGCTCTGAAGTGGAGTGAGGCTCAATGATGCGAGGACCAATCGGAATGATTTGGATACCCTTGAATTTCTGCACGAAGTAACCCATTTCCATCACGAAATGCATCTCCACCTTGCGTGGGCGGAATCCCAGCACATCCTCGAAGGTCTGCTCCACCAAATGCATGAACTCCGATTCGGGATTTTCCTCCCATGCAGGAGTTGACATCACGACTTCAGTCGCAAATCCATGCTGGCGAAGGATGCTTCCGATGTGCTCGCCTAATTGCACCATCACATCGTAGAGGAAACTGCGGGAATGACTCGTCACGCGGAACTGCCCTTGCTCCGTGCGAATCACTCCGATGTTGTTCGAAGTCTCCACCGTTCCAGGCATGTTCTCACTCATTTTGATGACGCCAAAAGGTATTTCTTCGATGGCGGAAACCAGTTTTTCCACCCACTCCTTATTTATAATAAGGGTAGGCGTCTCGCAGTCTTCCACCGTCACCTTCACGTTTTTGTCGCCTTCCGTTTCTATCTGTAGTTGTTTAGCCCAGTCCGTCAGTCGTTCTGCCTCGTCTGCAGCCACTCCCACCACGGCTTCCGCATTGGCAGGAATGGAGGCGTTTGCCTCGCCTGCATTGATTTCTGCCACCATCAGCGAAGGACAGAGTTTTTCGGCTTCCGCCAACAAGTGGCAGATTTCTTTCACGGCGCTCATCCTGCCTTTGCCAATATCTACGCCGCTATGTCCTCCCAGTCCTCCAGAGATGCTGATGCGGAAAAAACGATAACCTTCGGGAGTGTCTTGCTGGGTGAAAGGCAGAGATGCCGTTTGCAAGTATGCCCCCGCAGCTCCCACGGTAATGACATCGTAGTCCTCTGAATCCAAGTCAATCATCTTCCGTCCTTTCACGAAATCCTCCGACAGATGTTGTGC
>OMTC01000265.1 GCA_900313845.1 uncultured Prevotellaceae bacterium | reverse complement strand
CCTTGAAACTCTCCACGCCCACCTCTACTGAATAAGGAATCTCCTTGTCGTAATAGAGCAGAATCTTCTCGCGGATGATTTCGCTGACGAAAAAGCGTGCAGGCTTATCGGTCAATTGGTCCTTATCGAAGTAAGGAGGACTCTCTGGGAGCAGCTCACGAATGCGCTTCATGATAGGCTCCACATTGAACTTGGCAATGGCGGAAACAGGGATGATTTCTGCTTTTGGAAGTATCTCATGCCACTGTTCAACGAGCTCTATGAGTTTCTTCTCATCAATGAGGTCTATCTTGTTAATCAGCACAAGCACAGGGACTTCCATAGTAGCAACCTTCTTGAGGAAATCTGAATTCTTGTCGATTTTCTCAACGGGGTCGGTGACATAGAGCAAGACATCGGCATCTACAAGTGCGCTCTCCGAAAATGCCAGCATGGATTCCTGAAGCTTGTAGTTTGGCTTCAGCACTCCTGGTGTATCGGAAAAGACGATTTGGGCTTCATCGTCGTTGATGATTCCCATGATGCGATGACGTGTGGTTTGTGCCTTGAAAGTGGCAATGCTGATGCGCTCTCCCACGAAGAGATTCATCAGTGTGGACTTTCCCACGTTGGGATTACCCACGATATTTACAAAACCTGACTTGTGCAATTGATTGAAAGTTGTTAGATGGTGTGTCGCTGAATAGAACTCACCTGAGAATGAAGTATTTCTGAAAAATGAAAAAACCGCGGATTTCGCAGAATCGCGGATAATGACATCCGTTTAATCCGTGAAATCCGTGGTAAATGTAAATGCAGATTGGAATTTCCTTATTTGCTGTACTTTGAACCGTCGTAAGCCCACTTCATATAGGAAGCACCCCATGTGAAGCCTGCACCAAAGGCGGTGAAGATGAGGTTGTCGCCTCGCTTCAACTTAGGCTCGTACTCCCAAAGGCAAAGTGGCAGCGTACCACCCGATGTGTTTGCCATGTGGTCGATGTTAATCATCACTTTCTCTGCAGGAACACCAATGCGACGAGCTACGGCTGTTTCGATGCGTACATTTGCTTGATGAGGAATAATCCAGGCAATGTCGTCTTTCGTGAGGTTGTGTCGCTTGGCAATTTCCTCCACAGCATCCGACATGTCAGTCACAGCGTACTTGAACACTGTGCGACCTTCCTGATAAACAAAGTGTTCGCGAGCATCCACAGTTTCGTGACTTGGCATCTTTGCAGAGCCACCAGCTGCCATGTGGAGAGGTTCAAAATGGCTGTCAGTGCGAAGGAAACTTTCTATCAGCCCATAATCCTCTGTCGTTGCCTCCATCATTACACAAGCTGCTCCGTCGCCAAAAATAGGACAAGTAGTGCGGTCCATATAGTTGGTCATCGATGACATGAAGTCGCCTCCACAAACGATGATGCGCTTGCGTCTGCCACTTGTAATCATGCTGGCTCCCACTTCCATGGCATAGAGGAAACCTGCGCATGCAGCTTCCATGTCGAATCCGAAAGCGTGCTTGAAACCGAGGTTGCCGATGACAAGCGATGCAGTGGATGGGAAGTGGTAGTCGGGAGTAGTTGTTGCACAAATAACAGCCTCGATGGTATCTGGGTCAACCTGAGTCTTTGCCATCAGTTCTTCCACAGCCTTGGTCATCAAGTAGGATGTGCCAGCGCCTTGACGCTCTTCGTCCCGCAAGATGTGGCGTGTTTTCACACCGATGCGCTCCATGATCCATTCGTCCGTAGTATCCACGATGCGCGACATTTCGTCGTTGTCGAGGATATACTTAGGAACGTATCCACCTACGCCTGTTATTACAGCATTAATTTTTTCCATATCTAAAGATTAGATTGCAGCTTCCTTTTCAATAGCTACCTTACCACGATAGTATCCGCATGCAGGGCATACAGTGTGATATACATAGAATTCACCGCAATTAGGGCAAACTGCCAATGTTGGAGCTACTGCTACGTCGTGTGTTCTTCTCTTACGTCCGCGTGTCTTAGACTGTCTTCTTTTAGGATGTGCCATTTTTCTACACTAATTTTTATTGTTATCAACTAATTTTTTTAACGCTTCCCAACGAGGGTCAACGTTTTCATTGTCAGAAGAATCTGAATCATCGGAATCTTCCGCAAAGTCGGTTGCCTCGTCGCTGGTTGTTTCATCGTCTTCTGCATCCTCTCCGCCACTTCGGGTAGCTCGATGTTTGGAAAATTCCTCCATCATGGTTGGGTCACACATCCCAGGTTCGTGGACCAAACTGATTGGCATGCTGAGCACGATAAACTCATAAATAGGCTGCGACACATCCAGGTATCCATCTTCATGGTTCACTGTGATCATGTCGCCGTCGTCTAAATCTTCGTCACCGAGTTTCACGTCGAGTTCATCTGTCGTATCTATCCGCAATTCTAAGTCCGCCAGACAACGGTCGCAAGGAACGATGACTGTTCCTTCGGAATGGATGGAGAAACGGAATACTCCTTGCGAAGCAGATACACATTTCACAACACTCTTGATGTTGCCACGCTCAATAAGTCCGTCGATTGCCTCGAAAACTGAGTCGTTAACCTGAAACTCGAACGTTTTACCTGCGATGCTGCTATCAAGCAAGTCTATACAAAAATCGTTTCTTTTTTCCATATCGAACATGCATATTTGCATTTCAACGTGCAAAGATACAAAGAAAAACCTAATTACAAATGATATTTATGCAAATTTCTTGCGTAAACGGGGTGTTTTTGTGGATTTTATATGGAACCTTTAGCTCGACGAAGTCAATTTGTCCTTTAAAAACATCCGAATCCATCGAAGAATCGCTTTTTTGTCACTTAGGAAGTTCCACTCGGAAAGTAGTGCCTTTACCAATTTCCGAGGACTTCACAAAGATGCGTCCCTTGTGGTATTCTTCCACAATTCGCTTTGCCAAGGAAAGACCTAAGCCCCACCCTCTTTTCTTGGTGGTGAAGCCTGGCTTGAACACGGAACTGAATTGGGATTTTGCTATACCCTTACCCGTGTCCTTGAATTCAAGAGCAATGATATTGTCCGTCTCTTCCATGTAAATGTCGATGGAACCACTTCCCGACATGGCATCAACAGCATTCTTGCACAAGTTCTCTGCCACCCATTCGAAGAGAGAGGCTACGAGATTCACGATGACTGGGTCGGAAGGGAGATGACTCGTAATGTGAACTTTGTTGGATGTGCGCTTGTCCATGTATTCCACCACACGATTGATGACAGCACACAAGTCTTCAGGCTTGGGTTCTGGAATGGAACCAATTTTGGAGAAACGTTCTGCAATGCGTTCCAAGCGTTTCACATCTTTTTCCATCTCAGGCAAGAGCTCATCGTCAGGATATGTTTCTTTCAACACTTCCGACCATGCCATCAAGGAAGAAATAGGAGTGCCCAACTGATGTGCCGTTTCTTTCGAAAGTCCCACCCACACCTTGTTTTGC
>OMTC01000316.1 GCA_900313845.1 uncultured Prevotellaceae bacterium | reverse complement strand
TCCACTCCCCTCTCCCTTTGGAGAGGGGTTGGGGGTGAGGCTTTTTCACTATTCACTTTTCACTCTCCTCTCCTCGGGGATGTCGGGAGGGGGCTTTCATTCTTCATTTATCGGGTCCCAAATACGACTGCTTGAGTCCACCCCAGTTGAGGACGATGCGCTCAACCATCTGTCCAGTGTCGATGCTTTTGAGTTGGAGAGTGTGTTGTTTGAGGGATTTGTCGATTGGTACACGCAGTGTGAATTCCTTGCCGTTCTTCAGCACCTGCTCTTTCCAAGGAAAAGACCATTCGGTAAATTGGTTTTCCAAAACGATTGGGGCTTGTCCATCCACACTGATGCTGAAGCGATTGCTCTTTCCTTCGTAGATGGGGAAGAATGGCAGACAATAGATGTGGAGCGTGAAGACATCGGCAGGGATGGCTCCCGTGGTGTAGTCGGCTGAGGCGGTAGTGGAAGCGATGGCATCGCCCAATTGCAAGGCATCCCAATCGTAACCGATGCCATGAATCACAGAGGCATTCGTGAGGTGGGTTGGGTGGGTAAGGTCGATGACGCAGCATCCTTCCGCTTTTTGTTTGGAGGATGATACAGAGAGATTGACTGCTTTTGGTTCTGTGCCTTCCGTGTAGTTCAAGTCGGGCATGTTCTGATAGAGTGACACGAAACCAGGAGGCACTGTCATCATGCCGTTCCACTTGCCATCGAGCTGGGTGTTATAGATGTGGCAAAGTTCCTCAATCCTATTGAATGCGGCTTTGGACTCGTTGGCTGCCCAGTTGGCTTCAGCGTAGTGTCCTGCGGCATGCTGCTCATGGTTGAGTTGGGCGAAGAGGAACTTGCGGTTCATCTGCTCTGCACCTAAAACCATGAAACCTATCAATTCGAAGAAAGCGGGTTGAGCTTGTGGGTCAAGTTTTTGCATGATGCCTTGAACGCGACGGGCGATGGACGCATAGTCAGCGAGTCGTTGCTGTGCTTCCTGATAGTTCTGGAAGGAGAATTCGGAATCGCGGAGTCGGCAACGCTCGGGTTCATCCCATTGCCAATCCCAGCCCATGTATTCGGGTTTTCTGCTCCATGCCAATCGATAGTATTCGTCGAGTACATATTGGAAATCTTTTCTGTATTTTTCTCCGAAGATATTGGCAAGCATCTTTGCCTGATGCTCGTTGATGGAACGATAGTCGAATGACTGAGGATCGCGAGCGAAATCGAAGAAAGTCTGGACTCCTAATTCCATCGGTTTGATGTCGCCCACATTGAGCAACCAATAGCGGTTGCAACCTGTGTCGTAAGCCTTCTTCAACTCTTCGTACATTAGGACGGGTGGGGTGGAGCAAACCCAAAGGTAGTCGTGAGGAGTGCCCAAATAGGAGAGATGATAATAAACACCCGAACCACCGCTTCTTCGTTGTTCAGCGGGATTGCTGAGGCGCTTCATATAACCATAATTGTCGTCAGGCCAAACGAGAGTTACGTCTTCTGGTACTTGCAAACCAGCCTGATACACATCGAGGGTTTCCTTGTAGGGCACGAATATCTGTGGCACTTCCTCTGCTTGCTTTCCCGTGAAGAGTTGGAGCAGTTTGCGCTGGTCGGAAATCACGTCGGTGAGCACTGCCACGCGTTCCTGAGGGGAGGTCTGTCCGCGCATTCCCTCGTCGTGTACGCCTCGCATTGCCACGGTGTAGATATTCTCGAATTCGTATGCTTCAGCCACACGATTGGCAAACTTGCCGAGGATGGTGCCACGGTTGGTGCGGTAGTTCCATTCGCCATCTCGATGGGTGTCCCATTCAGAGAGGGCTGCATTGTTGAAAAGCATGGGCTCGCAGTGGCTGGTGGTGATGATGACCCCCATCTCGTCTGCCACGACCTTGCTTTCGGGATGAGAATAGAACGCACCCGTGCAACTGTGCATGGCAGGAGCCACCATGTTGCCACCGAGACGTAACACCAGTTCAAATACGCGCTCGTAGGTGCGGGGACCGATGTCACCCAGTTCCTTTTCGTAGTTGTCGCTTGCCCAAGGTTTCAAACCCCAGTCCTCGTCGTTGATGAAGATACCACGATATTTCACGGCAGGCGACTTCTGAAGAATTTGTCCATCCGTCCAAAGGATTTTGCTGCGTTGAGGAACGGGTACGTCTGCCCACCAATACCATGGGGAAACGCCGATGCGCTTGCTGATTTCGTAGATGCCATAAATGGTGCCACGGCGGTCGCTACCTGCCACGATGAGTTGTCCGTTGTTTGTGGGTTGGATCAGGAAACTTTCCCATTGTCCTCGTATGGCATCAGCATTGAAGATACCTGCAGAGGCTAAGGAGTCGATGAGCTGGCTGTGTCCAAGGGTGCCTACGAGAATGTGGTTGCTGGAAGAGGTGGGTAGGTGTTTTCCAACGACACGCACAATGTCTTCTTGCAGTTGTTGTGCAGCGCGGTGAACAGCTTTCCAGTCGTTGTCATCGACTTGTACGCTTGCCATTTGCCGGGCGTCGGCAATGGAGAATGTGCTCTTGGCATGCACAGGGTTGCCAAGAAAGAGTGAGATGGTGAAAAGAATACAGGTAATTCGTTTCATGTTGCAGTTGTGATTAGTTATGAAAATCAATAATAATGTATGTAGTCTTTATTTCTTTATTGGCATTAGCATTGGCTTTTGGCTTCGCACTTGCTTTTAGCAAGTTGCCCTACGGGCGAGCTAAAGGTTCCATTCGGATGGCAAGCCCATGCTAACGCCTTTCTTTATTTGAATGAAACGCTTATTTCCTTACTTTCTTTCCCTTGAAGATGTAAATGCCTGGAGCCGTTGGCTCATGGATTTTACGTCCTGTCAGGTCGAACCATTCGTTCAGAGACTGACGAGAAAGAGTTGGGTGGTCCATCATGAGCTCATCGATGCTTGTGTCGAGTCCCTCGGTGAAGTCGGTGACTCGTCTTTCCATAGAATAGAGCAACTTCACATCCTCAGGAGTCAATGCACGATCGTAGATGAGGAG
>OMTC01000004.1 GCA_900313845.1 uncultured Prevotellaceae bacterium | reverse complement strand
AAGTCCTTCCGGTCATCCTCCATACGCTTCAACAGCGTATCCACCGCTTCCTGTCCGTTTGCCGCAGTGAGAATGCGGTATCTATCCTCCAAACTACGTTGCAGGAACTCGCGCACATCGCTGTTATCTTCCACTATCAGAAGCGTGTCAGGCACCTTTTCAACCTCCTCGCCATCCGAAGAGGCACCGTCCCAACCATCCTGAAGCATCCCGTCCTGATAAGCACCACCTACAGCCTTTCCATCAGCCGACTGCCGCTTGTCAGTTTCACCTCCCGTGGCAAAGCCACTTTCCCTGATAATTGGAATCCTCACAGTGAAAATCGTTCCCTCTGGGTGATTGTCCTCCACGGTAATACTTCCCCCGTGCATCAACACGTATTCATGCACGATATGCAAACCGATACCCGTGCCAATATATTCCGAATCGCCATCCACCTGGAAGAAACGCTCAAAAATATGCTTCTTACCTTCCGCACTGATTCCCCTGCCCGTGTCAGCCACCTGCAATTCCATATAGTCCTCGCCCTGCGTAAGCGTTGGCATTGGCATCGACATTGGCATTGGCTTTTCTTCTCTCCCCCTCGGGGGAGTTGGAGGGGGGCTTGAGGGGCTTTGGCTTCCTGTAACCTTCCTCAAACTCACGACAATGCTACCGTTCTGCTTATTGAACTTATGGGCATTCGAGAGCAAGTTCGTGATGATTCTCCGCATTTTGTTCTCGTCGAAATCCATCTCCATGCTCGCCACATTGATTTTCAGCGTCGTCGTGATGTTTTTTCCCAAGGCATAATATTTGAAACTATCCACCGTTCGCTGCACAAAGCTCACCATGTCCCCATGAGCGATGTTCAGTTTTTCCGCACCCACATCCAGCCGACGGAAATCGAGCAGATGCACAATCTCATCGTAAAGGATACGCGCATTCCTCCATGCCACCTCCAGTTCCGTTCTCACCTTCCGCTCCAAGTCGAAGCCCAAGGTCTTTTCCAACGGAGCCATCACAAGCGTTAGCGGAGTCTTCAAGTCGTGACTGATATTCGTGAAGAATCGGATTTTGTTCTCCTCCATCTCCACCTGCTGCCGCAATTCCATTTCCATCTGCTGCATGGCAATCTTCTGCCTCTGCTTCCGCTTCAGATGCAGCACATAAATATATCCCGCTCCCAACAGCAAAAGAAGATAGCACACATTTGCCCAAGTCGAAAGCCAGAAAGGAGGTTTCACGATGATGTCCAGCGTCGCCACCTCGCTCGGAGGTCCACCAGGAATCATCGCAACCACCTCGAGCGTGTGCTTGCCCGAAGGCATACCCATGAAATGAATCAGGTTGTGCGGAATATGAAGCCATTCGTCGCCCTCCCCCTTCAAACGATAGAGATAGACGATTTTCTGCGTCAGCGTAGGAAGCATCGCAGATACCGCAATCGAGAAAGGCGTATGGTTGTATTTCATTTCGATTTTACGCTCCAAGTGCAAACTCTTTCGTATCGGAGAATCCTCACCTGGTTCCGCAGCCACCCCGCTATACAGCAGTTCCGTGAACACCACCTTCTCCCGAGGATATTCATAATGGATGCATTGAGGAGGAATGCGCACATACCCCTTCGAACAAGCAATCATGCATTCCCCATCACGATTCAAGCACGCCGCATTATTCAAGAACGACACCTGCTCCAATCCATCCCCATCATAAAACGGCTGACACAAGAATGAAGAATGAGGAATGAAGAATGAAGAATCTGTGCTACCCTCGTTCTTCATTCTACTCCCCTCTCCCCTTGGAGAGGGGTTGGGGGTGAGGCTTCTTATCCTTGTCAACCCCTTGTCCGTACTCACCCAAATATGTTGGTAGCTATCCTCCACGATGGCACGCACAAAATTGTTCGACAAACCATTCTCCGTAGTAAGCCACTCAACCTGTTTCGTCTTCAGCATATAGACGAACAACCCCCTGCGCGTACCAATCCACATATTTTGATGCGAATCCACAAACAACGCCGAAATATATTCACCCGCCAAGCATTCTCGCAACACCTCAGGCGTGTTGAATTCGCGCTTCCCCATGTCATAGACATGCAAACCGAGACTCGTGCCCACCCACAACTGATTCCGATGGTCACAAACCAAGCTCATCACACTGTTCGAACTCAAATCCGAATTGTCACGATGCAGATGCAAGGCCTGTCCCTCCTTCGGAATCATCACCAAACCACGGTCCACCGTTCCTATCCACACATTGCCACGATAATCAGCCGCCATACTCTTCACGTACAGCAACGAAATCAGGTCCTTCATGTCAGAACGCTCCACCTTCACGAAACGCCCATTCTCCCAACGACAAATACCCTCGCCAAACGTACCAACCCACAAGCATTTCTGCGCATCCATTACCATCGCCGTCACGATATTCGAAGGAAGTCCCCCATTCTCAAGATTATACACCTTCCCATCGATGGCTTTGGCATTAGCATTAGCATTGGCCTTGGCATTCACTTCTCCTCCCCTCGGGGGGTTCGAAAGGGGGCTTCTCTTTAAAACCCCAAATCCATCGAATCCGAACCAAGTGTTACCCTCGTCATCCTCCACCATGCAGCTCACATCCTCAAACGGAGCCGTACTCACCCGCTGAAACATCACGTTCTGCGTGTTCGTATAAGCCACCCCCTGTTTGGCAGAACCAATCCACATGGTGTGATTCACATCCTGATACAAACAATTGATATGGCTCGACAACGCCGGGAAAGCCTTCAGATGGCGAGTGGTGAAATCACTTGCCGATGTCTCGCTACACACATAGATACCTGCATTCTCTGTACCCACCCACAAATTACCATCCGCATCATCGATCATCGAATTGATGAACTGCCTACCCATGAAATCCGTCAATGCCGAATTCACCCAGGTTCTGTGCTCCAAGTCATAGCAACGAGTCTTTTCCACCGCCGAATGAGACGTGTAAATCCACAGACGGTGACGCGAATCCACATAGATATGATGATAGCGGTGCGCCTTTATCAGCTCCGCCTGCCCCTCCACCAGCAGTCGTCCACTACCCATGTCAGCCACATAGAAACGACCATCATCAGTCATCACAATCGTCCGACCATCCCTCGACACCATGTCAACCACCAAACCCATGTTTCCACTCTTCAACACTTGGAAACGCTCCTTCTTGCCATCGCAGTAACCCACACATTCATCCGTCGCAACCCATAGTCTGCCTTCCCTATCCACACAGAGTTTCCTCACACGTCCTTCCACACCCATTTTCTTCAGACGCTCGTATCCGTCATTCCTCAAACAGTCGTGCTCCCTGTCCAGCGTCAACACATCACCAGCATCCGTCCTCGCCCACAATCTACCGTCATTCGCTTCGCCCAGCCAAACCACATCAGAATTAATTGATGAATGAACAATAGTCGCTTCGCTTCCTAATGAAGAATTCCCATCCTTCATTCTACTCCCCTCTCCCCTTCTCTCCCCTCTTAGGGGAGCTGGAGGGGTCTTGGGGTTGGGGGTGAGGCTATAGCTTTTCGCGTTATGTCCATCGAAGCGGCTGAGACCGTTGATGGTGCCCACCCAGATAAAACCATAGGAATCGCGGGTGATGCATCGCACATGGTTATCCGCCAAACCCGTTTTCACATCGAGCCAGGAGAAATGATATTCGCCCTGTGCAAGCGCCACAGAGCACATCATCCACAACAAAGAAAGGAGCCAACACTTTTTCATGCCTCAAAAATAGAAAAAAAATAACAGAAAACGAAAATAAAGAAGAAAAATAGAGCATCATTCCCCTATTATTCTCCAATAAGTATCACCCATTCCCCACAAAACCGCCTGAATGTCTTTAAGACATTCCCATTTGAATCATTTGGATGGTTGAGAAAGCGATATGGTTATTTGTTCTTTACACAATCCTTTACTGTATTGAAATCATTGACAGAAATCAATAAATATGAATGGAAATCAAAGATATTTCTCCACAATAGAAAATTTGTGACTTTTGGACATTTGGACATTTGGACAACAACCATTTTTTGAATACATTTTTCAAATTTATAATTAATATATTATAAATAATATTAAAATTAAATATATAAAAATATATAATTTAATACATTTCAAGACCATATTTATTTTCTAAATGTGAACATAAGTTAACGGAAAACTTAATGTCCAAATGTCCAAAAGTCACAAAATGTTTATTCTATATAATTGAAAATCAACAGCATAGATATTCAAACACAAAGACAGTTCATATTTAAAAAAGATAAAAAGGACCTCCCAACACGTGTCTTAGATATAAAAATCGCCACTAATCGAGTTAATTATCATATTCACAAGTACCCATTTTTAGCACACTTGCTGATTTCGAGGCTTTTCCTCGAAAATTGGATAACTTAAGCAAAAAAGTATATGTTGAAAGGGGTGTCCAATCTGACTCAAACACTGCACCATCACGACACAAACACTACACCTTCACAACACAAACATTTCAGTGCTTTTACAATCTTTCTGCACCGATTCGAGAAGCTATCCTCTGTGATTGCCATGATAGCACACTTTGTTTTCATGATTCAATGAAAAGCCTCTTTTTCCTTCTTTTTTCCTGAGAACGGACAAAAGCGTTGAAGAGCGAAAACGACTGGGATAGGTCAACCCGTAAAAACGGTGATTTGTTTGCATTCATGAAGAAATATGATTCAAAAACACCTGTAATTGCCACCCAAATGTATCAAATATACGTCCTTTTGAATCTTTCGAGATTTTTTTTTAGATTTATTTCATTTAAATCTTGTTGCCAATCATTAAAAATATTAAATTTGGCACCGAGAAGCGCGAAAAACTAATATAGGCTAAGACAAACTAAAGGTTTCAAGGCGCTAAAGCCGTTTGGCTACACCAAGCAAATGTTTCAAGGTTTAAGCCTTTGACCATCGACCTTTGACCTTAGATAAACACTCGACAAAACAGAGAGATTTACCTTAAAATATCGCCAAAACTATTTTATCGCCAAAACTATTTATCAACTATACATTTTTATTAATCTTTATTCCAATGAAAAGAAAAACCAAATTCTACCTCTTGAGTATGCTGGCATTGCTATGCCTCATACCAGATGTATCTTTTGCCCAGCTGAGGGTGGAAGGTACTGTGAAAGACGAGACGGGAGAAGCACTCATGGGTGTCGCCATCCTGATACAGGGTGAGGGCACGGGTGCAGTGACTGATTTTGACGGTCATTATGTTCTTCCATCGGTGAAGCAAGGTGCCACACTGGAGTTCTCTTACTTGGGCTATCAGACAAAGGTGGTGAAGGCGACTGGACGTCGATTGGATGTGTCGCTGGTTCCCGACCTTAAGAATCTGGACGAAGTGGTGGTCATCGCTTATGGTCAACAGAAGAAGGTGACGATCACGGGTGCAGTGAGTGCCGTGGGTGGCGACGAGCTGCTGAAAGCTCCTGTTGCCAACGTCAGCAACGCCTTGCAGGGTAAATTGCCTGGTATCTCGGTGGTTCAAGCCTCGGGTATGCCTGGTGACGACGAACCTGTGATTCGCGTGCGTGGTATCGGTTCGCTGAATAGTGCTGAACCGCTGGTGCTCGTGGATGGTGTGGAACGTTCGTTCGGTCAGATCGACCCTAACGAAATCGAGGACATCTCCATCCTGAAGGACGCATCCGCCACTGCCGTATTCGGTGTGCGTGGTGCTAACGGTGTAATCCTCGTGACGACGAAGCGTGGTACGCCAGGCAAGGCTTCGGTGAGCGTGACTGCCAGCACTGCTATCCAGCAGATTTCGAAGTTCGTGGAATTCGCTGATTCCTACACCTACGGAAAGATGTGGAACTACACGGCTATCACGGACGCTCTGCCAATGAGTCAGTGGCCTGGTTCGGCAACGATTGCTGACTACACACCTTACGACAACACGGGTATCCGCTTCAGCCAGGACGTGATGGAGCATTTCCGCAAGGGTGACATGCCTGTGACCTTCCCTAACACGAACTGGATTGACTACCTGATGAAGGATGCCGCATGGCAGGTGCAGGTTAATGTGAATGTGAAGGGCGGTACGGACAAGGTGAGATATTTCGTTTCTGCGGGTTTCCTGAACCAGAACTCGCTCTTCAAGACTTTCTCGAACAATGACGACGAGACTTTCAGATACAAGCGCTTCAACTACCGTGCGAACTTAGACATCGACGTGTCGAAGTACAGCCAGCTGGCTTTGACCTTGGGTGGACGCGTTCAGAACCGCACCACGATGGGTGGTGGCGAGGGATTCCTCTTCCGCTACTTGCAGGGTGCCACTCCATACGCTGGTATCGGTATTGACAGCGAAGGCCGCCACGTGGTTGCCGACAAGAACATCGTTGGTCCTTACGACCGTGATGCGCTCTCGAACTTCTATGAATTAGGCTATCAGAACACAAGCGTGAACGTGCTGAACCTCGACCTCCAGTACAAGCTCGACATGAGTTTCCTGACGAAGGGCCTGGACTTCAAGATCAAGGGCTCGTACAACACGGACTATTCTGCTCGCAAGGACCGCCAGAACGGTTTCGGTACGGGTGTGAACTACGTGGCTACGCTCGTGGATGGTAAGGAAGTGCTCCGCAAGGAGAACATCACTTGGCCAATCCCTTATTCTGACAGCCGCTGGGGAAACCGCAACTGGTATGCCGAGGCAAGTTTCAACTATGCTCGTAAGTTCGGCAAGCACAATGTGGGTGCCCTGTTGCTCTACAACCAGAGCAAGACTTATTATCCTTGGGACTCTGACGGCAGTCTGTACCGCTCGATTCCAAAGGGCTACGTAGGTCTGGTTGGACGTGTGACCTACGACTATGACACACGCTATCTATTTGACTTCAATATTGGTTACAACGGTTCGGAGAACTTTGCCGAGGGCAAGCGCTACGGTACCTTCCCTTCGTTCTCTGCTGGTTGGATTCCATCGAGCGAGAAGTTCTGGGAGCCATTGAAGAATGTGATTGGATACTTGAAGCTGCGTGGTTCGTGGGGTAAGGTCGGTAACGACAACACGAACGGTGCCCGCTTCCTCTACTTGCCAGGTGCTTGGCAGTTCTACACGGGTACGATGACGGTGAATCCTCAGAACCGTGGTGCCAACTTCGGTACGCGCGGCAACTGGCTGCAGGCTGTGAAGGAGTTGACGGCTGGTAATCCGAACGTGACTTGGGAAACTGCTTCGAAGATTAACCTCGGTTTGGATGCTGCCTTCCTTGGCGACCGCCTGATGCTGAACCTCGACTTCTTCTGGGAGGACCGCAAGGACATCCTCGTATCGAACGCTTCGTTGCTGCCAGCTGTGACCAGTCTGCCTGGTAGTTATGTGAACGAAGGCCGCGTGAAGAACCACGGTTATGAAATCACGCTGAAATGGTCTGACAAGGTGGGCGACTTCCGCTATTCCATCAGTCCAAGCATTGCTTTTGCAAGAAACAAGATTATCGAAATGCTCGAGGTGCCACCTATGTATGATTATCTGAGACGTACTGGACTGTCGGTTGGCCAGCGTTTCGGTTACGACCTCTTCGAACTCTATCAGGAAGGCACCGAGGAACGCTACAAGGCTGCTTACGGCGTGGAAATGCCTACTCAGCTGGTTAGTCTGAAATATGGTGATGCCGTGTATGTCGATTTGAACGGCGACGGTCTCATCGACCAGAACGACCAGAAGCCTCTCGGCTATCCTGACAACCCTGAGATTACTTGGTCAGTGAACGCTCAGTTGCACTGGAAGGGTCTCGACTTCTCGATGCTATGGGTTGGTGCAAACAACACGAGCCGTATGCTGAACGGATACTATCGCGACCAGTTCGGTTCGACGAACACATCGGCTCTGACGCAGTGGGTGGCTGACAACTCGTGGACGGAAGACAACCGCGACGCCATCCTGCCTCGTATCTCCTTCACGAATCGTGGTAACAACAACCTCGACTCGCGTGCATGGATTATTGATTCGAAATATGTGCGTCTGAAGAATGTGGAAATTGGCTACACCTTTAACAAGCCAACATGGATGCCTCTGTTCAATTTCGTGAGATTCTATGCCTCTGGCCAGAACCTGCTTACATTCGCAAACTTCAAGGGTAACGACCCTGAGGCTCCAGGCCAAGGACTCGACTTCGGTGTGCGCTATCCTATGACACGCGTGTTCAACTTTGGCGTACAAGTTAATTTCTGATAAATAGTGGAAGAAAATATGAAAAAGTTATTGACATACATATTGGTTTTGGGAATGACCATGAGCATCTTCACATCGTGTGTGGATGACTTCAATGTGGGTAACGCCTTTCTTGAGAAATCCCCTGGTGTTGATGTGAACATTGACACGGTGTTCTCCAAGGCCGAATACACCCGCAATTTCCTGTGGAGTGCATACGGACAACTCTATTGCACTTATACTTCGGGTAACATGATGAACGGTGCGCCTATCGACGTGCTCTCCGACTCGTACCATTGCTACGTGAGCTGGGGCGGTCCGAAGCAGAGCTACTATCCTGGTCTGCTGACGGAGAATGCCCAGGACACGGAGGATGGTAACCTTCAGGGAAAATTCTCGTATTCCACGAAAAGTGGTTTGGACAGCGACGCTGGTGGACGTGTATCTATCTATGAGACGGTTCGCAAGTGCTGGCAGCTGATTGAGAACATCAAGAAAGTGCCTGACATGAGCGAAGAGGAGAAGAGTCGTTTGCGCGGCGAGGCTTACACGATTATGGCAAGCCGCTACTTCGACGCGTTCCGCAACTTCGGTGGTCTCTGCCTCGTGAAGAAAGCTTTCGAAGTGGGTGAAGGCTATCTGGAAGGACGCGCAACCGCCATGCAGACGGTGGAATTCATCGACTCGCTGATTCAGTGCGCCATCAATGAACCTGGTTACATCTGGAACATTCCAAACTCTGACATCGGTCAGTGGTCGGGTCGTCTGACTCGTGCTTCAGCTCGCGCTCTGCGTGCCAAGCTGTGGATGTTCGCTGCATCGCCTCTGTTCAACAGCCCTGAACCTTATATACAGTATTCACCTGACAAGGTGACTGAATTCACAAGAATCGAGAATGTGTGGTACGGCAAGGAAGACCCAAGCCTTTGGAACCGTTGCTTGCAGTATTGCAATGAATTCTTCGACGACAACGCTGCCAACGGCGACTACTACCAGCTGATTCAGCCAGAGACTCAGAACGAAGCTGGCTACCGTATGGCTTACCGCCGTGCTTACCGCTATCGCAACAACGAGACTCGTCATGAGAAGATTTTCGATGTCCACCCTACTCAGCTGATGTCCGACGTGGTTCGTGACGGTGCTGTCGTAGAAAACGGATGGGGATGGGGATGGAGAGGTTTCGCCCTCGACTGCTACCGCCAAGGTGGTGCCGTTCCTACCAACGAGCTCATGGAATGCTTCGGTATGCAGGATGGTCGCGTGTTCCCTTATTCCGACATCTACGGACCTGGCAAGAATCCTAACGGCTATGACATCTTCGCCGACCGCGACCCTCGTCTGTATGAGACGATGCTCGTACCTCGTCAGTCGCTGCCTGCTGGTTTCGATTATGCAGGTAATGCATACGCCGACACTTGGGTGAACGGCGCTATGTACTTCGACCAGAACAACTTTGGCGATGCGAACTCCGACGATGCTGCTTCGAACTACCGCAAGTTCAAGTGGATGCTCGACTATACCAACGACCGCATGAACGACGAATTCATCGGTGTTTCTTACATCCGTCTGGCTGAAATGTACCTGATTCGAGCAGAGGCTCGTGCAGAGACAGGCGACTTCACTGGTGCTCTGAACGACCTGCACGTGGTTCGCAGCCGCGTAGGATTGGGACGTCTCGAGGACATGAACCCTTCGTTGAACCTGCGTTCGAACAAGGAGAACCTCATCAACGAAATTCTGCGTGAGCGCAACTGCGAAATCGGTGCCGAGTGTGGTGACCGTCTGTACGACATGGTTCGCCGCAAGCGTCAGGACCTCTTCACCAAGCCATTGCATGAAATCAGAGTCTATCGACTGGGTGACGACGGCAAGCGCCTTCCTTTGTATGACAAAGACGGCAACCTCATCAACCTGCGTTGGGATCCAAGTACACCATGGCCTAAGTTCGAATACGAAAAGCCACAGATTGTGAACGGTGCTCGCCGCTGGTGGGACCCTGGCTTCTGGACAAACAAGTGGTATCTTGACCCAGTGTCTCGTATCGAGATTCAGAAGGGTTATGGACTTTCACAGAATCCTGGATGGTAATTCTTTAACAATTTGAAAAATTGAAGGTTATGAAAATAAGAAACATATTAATATATACCTTTGCGGTATTTTGCAGTGTCCCAACGGCGGTTCATGCCCAAGTGACGCTGAGCGACAAAGCGTCGCAGAAGGTAGATTTGGGCTATGGTGTGGAGCAGTCAGAATTCCTCACAACAGCTGCCACTACTACCATCACTGCTGAAGAGCTGCGCCGCACATCAGCCATCAGCCTGGCAGATGCACTCTATGGCAAGCTCCCTGGCCTGAATGCCTACCAGAACACTGGCTTCAAGGGTGAGGAAGGTCGTGGCGCAACGTTTAACATCCGTGGTGTCCAGACGACTGGCGAGAGAGACATTCTGATTCTCGTGGATGGTGTGGAACGCCCTATCGACCGTCTCACCGTGGAAGAAGTGGAAAGTGTCACCGTTCTGAAGGATGCCGCTGCTGTGGCTCTCTACGGACACGAAGCCATCAACGGTGTGCTGCTCGTGAAGACCAAGCACGGCAACAAGGATGGCAAGAACCATTTCAAGGTGGGTGCTTCTCACAAGTTCCAGTTCGATCCTAAGATGGCAGACATGGTCAGTGCATACGACTATGCCAATGCGCTGAATCGTGCCCGTCTGAACGATGGTTTGGGTGCAGCCTATACGGACGCTGAATTGCAGAAATTCGCTGACGGAAGCGACCCATTCGTTTATCCAAACGTGGATTGGAAGAAGGAAGTGTTCAAGAACACGGCTCACGAGTCGAATGCATTCCTTTCCTTCTATGGTGGCACAGACAAGGTGCAGTACTACACTCACCTCGACTACACCGATGCCCGCGGTCTTTATAAGAATCCTAAGCAGGATGACTGGACTTCGCAGCTGAAGTATTCAAAGGCAAACATCCGTGCCAACCTCGATTTCGAGGTGAGCAACACGACCAGAGTGAGTGCCAATATCCTCGGTATCCTGATGGAGACGAACGGTGTGCCTAACGTGGATTCAAACGATGCTTGGTGGCATCTCTACAAGGTTCCTGCATTGGCATTCCCAATCCGCACAGCGAATGGTGTTTGGGGTGGTAGCCAGACTTACGGCGACTTCAACCTCCTTGCCAAGTCACAGGGTGCTGGTTTCATGAAGACTCACCAACGTCAGATTTGGGCCAACATGACATTGGAGCAAGACCTCGACATCATCACCAAGGGTCTGAAGTTCTACATTGGCGCTTCTTACGACAATGCTTCCAACACGATTGAAACCCGTTCGAAGGGTTATCAGTATGGCTGGAACTACTACGACGCCAGCGGCAAGATGCAGGAGACCGTGATGGGTACGGTAGAGGACAAGCTCGTGTTCAACAACTGGGTTGCTTCACAGTGGCGCATCGCTACCTTCAACACAGGTCTGAAGTATGGCATCCAGTTGGAAAACGGCGACAACCTCGCTGCCAATGCCAACTACAACATGAAGAGCGAGATTCGCGACGGTCGCCACAACACTTGGTATCGTGCTAACTGGCAGTTAGCTATGCACTACGACCACGCCAACCGCTTGATGGCGGACGTTGTGCTGGCAGCCAACGGTTCCAACCGCAGCTATCCTGCCAAGTGGGCATTCTCGCCAACGATGGGTCTCGGCTACATCTATATCAACCAGCCAGAAAGTTCCTTCCTCAACTATGGAAAGTTTCGCCTTTCGGGAGGTATTCAGCACACGGACTATGTGCCTGAAGCAGGCCTTTGGCTGGAAGCATGGGACGCTTCCCACGGACAGTTCTGGTATGGCAACAACTTCCAGTCTTCTTGGGGTGCCTTCCTCACTCAGTTCCCTACCAAGGACTTTGCTCAGGAAACAGCCTATAAGGCAAACATCGGTACCGACCTCCGCATTGCCAACTCACTCGATGTCACTCTCGACTTCTTCTATCAGCAGCGTCGCAACATCCTCGTCAACGCTCGTTCGCTCAACTCCGACGTGGTGGGTATTCAGTCATCCTACGACGACAAGGGACGCGTGGCAAGCTACGGTTTCGAACTCGGTCTGCGCTATGCCAAGACGCTCGCAAATGGTCTGAACCTGAATGCTGGCGCTTCCATCTCGGCAGTGAAGAGCAAGATTCTGGAATGGATTGAAACTCCTGCTTATCCTAACCTTTCCGTCATTGATGGTCCTGCAGATGCAGAACGCGGACTCATCGCCTTGGGCTTCTTCCAGAGCCAGGACGAAATCGACAACAGTCCTATTCAGCAGTTCGGACAGGTGAAGGTGGGCGACATCAAGTATAAGGATGTCAACGGTGATAATGTCATCAACGAGAACGACTACGTGGCTCAGGACTATGGCAATGCCTTCCCTGCACTCAACTATGCCTTCTCCCTCGGAGCAGAATACAAGGGCTTTGGTATCAACGCCACTTTCCAGGGAGCAGCTCATCAGGTGAAGAACCTCCGTTATGTGGATGGTGTCTGGGGAGCACTCTCCGACAACCGCAACCTCTCTCAGGAATACTACAAGAACTGTTTCGACATAGCAGGAGCCAATGCACTCTATCCACGCCTCTCGACCGAGAACGTGGCAAACAACGCTCAGAACTCCACCATCTGGTATCAAAACATCAGCTGGCTCAAACTCCGCGACTGCGAACTCTACTATAAGTTGCCTGCCAAGGTCATCGAGCCGCTCAAGGTGTCAGGAGCCAAAGTGTTCGTCCAGGGACAGAACCTCCTTTCCTTCGACAATATCGATGCCATGGATGCAGAGAATCTCAACACGGGCTACCCTGTGATGAAGAGTGTGAACGTTGGTCTCTCCGTGACTTTCTGATATAGAAGATTGAATAATTGAAAAATCGAAGATTATGACAACTAAAAAATATACAAAGGTAGTGGCAGGAGTGTTCTCCCTTCTTCTTCCTCTTTCCTCTTTCCTCTTCACGTCGTGTGCCGACCTCGACTACACCGAGGCGACAAACCGCAACGAGGAGTGGACATACAACTATTTCGGCGATGGCATCAAGAACCTCGTGTTCGATGTCTATGCTCAGCTATATAATAATGAATTCGAATCCAACAGTGCCTACTTCCTCGCTGGTGCCACCGACGAGGCTCAGTATGCACTCGCTACGGGAGCCATCAACAACTATGTGAATGGCGGATGGAGTCCAGCCAACCCTTATTCCAACACATGGACCAAGTCATATACAGCTATTGCTGACGCCAACATGTATCTGGAAAAGATTGACCAGACCGACATTTCCGATTGGAAGTACAACAGCGACTACCAGAACTGGATTCAGCAAATGGAACTGTTCCCTTACGAGTTGCGCTTCCTCCGTGCATACTTCTATTTCGAGCTGTTCAAGACCTACGGCGATGTACCACTTGTAACGACTACTCTCACCAATGGTCAGGCAAACAATATGGAACGCACACCAGCCGACCAGATTGTGAAGTTCATCGTCGATGAGTGCGATGCCGTTGCTCCTTATCTTCCTACTGACTACAATACGGAAGTCAATGCAGAAGTGGGACGCGCTACACGCATCGCTGCATTTGCTCTCAAAGCTCGCACGTTGCTCTATGCAGCTTCTCCGCTCCACAACCCAACCAACGACAAGGCCAAGTGGCAAAAGGCTGCAGAGGCTTGCAAGTATATCCTCGACAACGCCTCCGTATGGGGACTGAAGCTCGGAACGTATGCTTCTCTGTGGGGAAACGATGCTTTCTTCAACAAGGAAATCATCTTCGGTCTCGGACGTGGCGAAAGCAACAGCTTCGAAATGGCCAACTACCCTATCGGTGTTGAGAATGCTTCCTCGGGCAATTGCCCTACTCAGAGCTTCATCGACCAGTATGAGTATCAGGACAATGGACAGACTTTCGCTGAGCGCTATCCTGGTAACATCAACCTCAACGAAGTTGACCCTTACGAAGGCCTCGACCCTCGCTTTGCACTCACCGTGGTGAAGAACGGTGACGAATGGCCTACCAATGGTTCGCAGAAGAAAATCATCGAAACCTTTGTCGGTGGATTCAATGGCGCTCCTAAGTATGGTTCTACCCCTACGGGCTACTATCTCCGCAAGCTGGTTGATGGTTCCTGTGTCACCACAGCCGACAACCAGGTGACTCGTCGTCACACGTGGATTCTGTTCCGCTTGGCAGAGTTCTATCTCGACTATGCTGAAGCAGTTTACAATGCCACAGGCAGTGCAAACGATGCCACCTATGGCATGACAGCTAACGAGGCCATCAACGTTTTGCGCAATCGCGAAGACATACAGATGCCAGCATTCACCGAGGATGGTGAAGCATGGGTGAAGCGCTATGAGCGTGAACGCCTCGTGGAGTTGGCTTTCGAGAACCATCGCTTCTGGGATGTACGCCGCTGGAAGAAGGGTGCACAGTATTTCAAGAACATTCAGGTAGCTACCCTCAGCAGCAATCTCATGCTCACACGCTCCAACGTTTCACGCCAGTGGGATGACAAGTACTACTTCTACCCAATTCCACAGTCGGAACTGAAGAAGAATTCCCATCTCGTTCAGAATCCAGGATGGTAAAACAGAGTAAAACGTAAAAAACTGAAGAATTATGAAGCATATCATCAAATGTTTAGGCTCGCTGCTTGCGGTGGTTCTACTCACTGCCGCCTTTACAGCCTGCTCTGACGACGACTTAAACGGTTCCGCCAATGTCGGACTGGGCATCAAAGTGTTCTTCCCTACCAAGGTAGTCACCAATCAGCCCATCACCATCAATGGCTCGGGATTTAATGGCGTCAACGAAATAGAATTTCCTGGTGGCGTGAAAGTCACCTCTTTCGAGACGGTCAGCGACCACATGATTCGTGTCAACGCTCCTGCGGGCATTTCTAAAGAGGGTGGCAAGATCGTGGTACGCACTGCTGACAACCAAACAGAATCACCTCAGGCTTTGACGGTTGGTCGTACTGTAGTGTCGGGATTCTCCCAGCAGGAAGGAGAAACCGTTACTGGTGGTAATCTCATCACAGTGTTCGGTACTGACTTGGAATTCATCAATAAGGTAGAATTACTCGATGCAGAAGGCGAAACTCAGTTCATCGACCAAAAGGACTTCTATCGCAAGGGTACAAGCACTGTCGTATTCCGTATTCCACCAAAGAACATCTACGAAGGCACCTTTGTGGGCTATATCCACACCTACGACGGACAGCGCTTACCAATGCCTGAGCTCACTTACGAGCAAGCTTCCAACGGCGGTCACTTCGAGATTCAGAAGACCATTATCTGGAAGAACGATGGCGTGAAAGGCACTATCGACTGGGGCAATGTCAACTGCCGATTCGCTATGGATGGACACGATGGCAACAATGAGTGCGTGGCTACTTTCCCTGAAGATGTTTGGGAGAAAATGAAGACCGGCACCTTCTATGCATTGTGTAGGCCAGATGCAGATTGGTATCAGATCCGTATCACCAACGGATGGTGGGATACCCAGTGGATGGGAGCTGATAACGACATCTCTCCTAACAACATGTCAGACCGAATAATTGACAATGGCGACGGAACATTCTACATTGAAATCAACTTCGGTGATGACCCAATAGTCGGTACTCTCGACGATAAGCATCTGCTCTTCACAGGTTCTGGATACACACTGCTGGAACTCTACTTCATTGAGTAGTTCCTAATGGAGGACAAGCCTCTGCGTTTGTCCTCCTCTACATAACAAAACGGATTCTATATTAGTTTGATACACTTATGTATTTTTTCTATTCCAGTGTCTGTGATAGATACTGGAATAGACGTTTTTGAAGAATCCACAAGGACTATGTTTTAAGTTACAAATTACAAAGTACAAATTCAAGTTACAAAGTACAACGCATTCAATCAGAACACCTATGAGTAAACTAAAATTAGCA
>OMTC01000314.1 GCA_900313845.1 uncultured Prevotellaceae bacterium | reverse complement strand
CCAAATGGTGCATACTTCGTAAGGTCCACCCGTACAACCCAATTCAGGATAAGCAGCAAGCGCACCCAACATGTGACCAGGCATATCAATTTCGGGAATCACAGTGATGTAGCGTTGACGTGCGTACTCCACGATTTCGCGTGCCTGCTCCTGAGTATAGAATCCTGTGTGTGGCACACCATCAAAGAAATCGAGATTGTGTCCAACTACAGTAGTCTTACGGATTGAACCCACAGAAGTGAGACGAGGATATTTCTTGATTTCAATACGCCATCCCTGGTCATCGGTGAGATGCCAATGGAATTTGTTCATGTTGTGAAGGGCAAGCATGTCGATGTATTCCTTCACGAATTCCAAAGGGAAGAAATGGCGACTTGTGTCGAGATGCATGCCGCGATAAGGGAAGCGTGGAGCATCATTGATAACGACAGCTGGGAAAAGTATAGATGATTCCGATTGGGAGATTATTGACAAACTCTTACGGAGCGTTTGAATACCATAGAAAACACCATTGGGAGTTTGTCCTTCAATCACAATGGATTTCTTATTAACAATGATGCGATAGCCCTCAACTTCCTTGATAGATGGATTCAGACGCAAGGTGATAACATCTTGCTTAAGACGTTTCTTTGCTTCGTTCAGGGACAGTTTCCATCCCGTTGCTTTCTCCACATATGCTGATAGAAAAGCCGCATTGCGCCTCATCATCTCATCATTGACACCACACTGAATGGAGGTGGTGGTGCTCAAACGGAATGGCTCAGCATTTGTTTCCTCTATGCTTTGTGGAAGCGGAACGACACGGTACTGCGCTTGCTGGGCATTCAGTGTTTGAAATTGGAACAATGAGAAAAAGAGAATTGGAGAAATGGCAAGGATGTATTTCAGTTTCATAGACGAAGTATTCTATACTTATTTACGCTTTACAAAGAATTCATTCCACACCTTCAGTGCAGAAGTTTCTGTGTGAGAAAGAATTTCGGCACTACGCGTGAAAGCCTTGTACTCCTTTTTGCGGGATGGTTCGATACGAGCAAGCACATTCTTGTCTGTAAACTCGAATATCTCTAGATTGTAGATGAAGTAGAAGGTATCGATGATAGGCAATGGCTGTTCTTCAGGATTTCCCACATAAGCACTCATCAGGTCAAGTCCTATGGTTCCAAAAGCATCACTACTCAAGGAGAAAGACCCCATCTGACTGATTGACTTAGCTTCCTCATCCATCTTTTTCTGATCGACGAGTCGCACTCGCACCACTTTTCCCACTCCTTCATTTTCTTGAACAATCTTGCCAAGAACATTCTGGCTCACTGGAATATAGGTATCGCCATTGTTGAACTTTACCATCGTGATACTTCCCGCATTAGCTTCCATCAAGGTGTCGCGCTGGGCAAACCACAGGGTTTGTTTACCGATGTGGATATTACATGGCACCTGTGTTTTTTTCTTCGTCACGAAACCCGTAACCACTTCAGCAACTTGGAAACGACGATTGATGAAAGGCCATACACCAGTAGGCACCCATTCAGCATCCAACCTACGTCCCTCCTCAGCCTTTTCCTCATCAATGGGAGAAAGGATTTGAGCAGAAACCATCAAACAAGAAATAGCCCCTATAATGAATAGAATAAAACGTTTCATAGGTAATTATGATTTTTCCTTAGGGGAAGATGAAAAGGCGAGTTACATTATTTTACTCTCACCACAAGATACTTGGAAACGCTCCAGAACTTGTTTGGATCGGTAATACGCAAAGTGTATTCACCCTTTGAGTCCTTCAGCAAAGTGTATGAACCCTCGGGATGAGTGGTGAGGAGTTTTGCAGACTTAGAACCGAAAGGAATGACGGTAGTCTTGCGAATATCGATTTTGGTGAAATAGTCGCGGTCGAAATCATTGTTTGCAAGCACATCGCCAGATTGGAGAATCTTATGTTCCTTCAGTTCCTTGTTCGTTCCATAGACAAAATAAGCAGTATTCAACTGAGTGTCCTGATTACGGACAATCTGAGCACGGTTCTCGCTTTCTTCCTTCACCTGCTCATTCTCGGTTTGCAACTGAGTGACGCTCTTGCCTAAGTTCTCGATCTGAATGTCCTTATCTGCCAACTGAGCACGAAGTCCTTCAATATCCTTGGACTTCTCGGTGAGTTGGTTCTGCAAGTTCTCAATCATGCTCTTCAACTTGCCAGAAGTGATGATACCATCATCCACTTTTTTCTGCAGATTTTCAATCTTCTGACGCTGTTCCTCGAGTGTCTGCTCAATGAAAAGCATGTTGTCCTGAATATTTGCCTTGGCATTGCTACCTTCGAGGTTCTTGTCGAGAGTGTTGACACGTCCCTGAGCCTCGTTGATTTGTGCAAAACCTTCCTGTACCTCATCGAGCAAACCAATCAGTTCATTAAAACTTTGGTCCTTCTGGTCGATAATGTTCTGAAGAGAATCCTCTTTCACAGAAGACTCAACACCCTTATTGCTTGTTTGCTGGCATGATGCCAACAAAGCAGCACATGAAATCATTAAAATAATCTTTTTCATATTTAACAATTTATTACTTATCGTTTTTATATTTGTTTTTCGACTTATTAATTTCCTTAGGAGGTTTTTCACCATTATTCAATCCTGCGAGGATGATGACAATTTCGCCACGTGGTTCGGTTTCACTGAAATGCGCAATGACCTCTTTCAGACTCCCTCGCACACTCTCCTCATGAACTTTGGATATTTCACGAGCCACGCTCACCTGACGTTCCTCCCCGAAAACCTCTGCAAATTGTTGCAAGGTCTTTAACAAACGATAGGGAGATTCATAGAAAATCATCGTACGTTCCTCTGTGAGAAGTGCATCCAGTCGGGTTTGTCGTCCTTTCTTCTGTGGCAAAAAACCCTCGAAGCAGAAACGCTCATCAGGCAATCCACTCGACACTAACGCAGGAACAAATGCCGTAGCACCAGGCAAGGTCTGCACCTCGATGCCATTGCGTACACATTCACGTACCAAAAGGAAACCAGG